>JBEPXB010000255.1:0-5058 GCA_041642135.1 Halobacteriales archaeon
CGGCGATGCCGGTTTCGGAGCTGTCCGACCGCCGCCGGGAGCTCGCGCTCGCGGCCATCGGTGGCGAGCGGACCACGGTCCACCCGGAGACGCCGCTGGGGGAGTGGGTCCGCCACGAGTGGTTCGACGGTTACTTCCGTCACGACGGGACCGTCTACCGCGGGAAGGAGGTCCAGCAGACCGACGCGGCGTTCTTCAGCGAGGAGCTCTGGATGACTCTCGCGCTGTCGGAGCGTTCGGGATCGGACGTCGACGGGCCGACGCTCTCGCTCGTCGGCCCCGACCCGGAGGTCCGCGACTTGGTCGACCGGGCGCTCGCGGACCGGGAACGGAACGACGAGGAGGCCCTTGCGACGACTGACGAACTGCCCGAGGCGGTCCGAGCGTTCGCGGCCGAGACCGACCACCTCCTGACGCTCACGACGGCGTTCGAGGTGGAGGCGGTCGACCTTATCGGGTGAGTGCGGGCCGAGACCGTGGCTGGTGATCCACTCCGACGGAGTCCCGTCCCGTGTGGAAACCGAACACGAGTCGCGGGGAGAGGGACGGTCGAACTCGCAGTACGCGAGGGCCCGACCGCGACGAGGACGGAGGACTACCTGGGCTTCGCCAACTCGACGACCACGACGTCCCAGTCCGGGAGGTCCGGATCCTCGTTCAGGACCGGCCATCCGCCCTCGACGTCGACCCCGTTCGCGTGAGCGTCGTTCACCAGCTCCCGGAGCCGCTCGGCGAATTCCTCCTCCGCAGGGACGTTCGCGCTAGGGTCCATGTGGCACGATGTGTTGTGCAGTGACGGCTAAGTACTTCGTGGTTGGCAGACCACTGTCTGATCTCGTGACACGATGGCGGCTCGACGCCGACCCGTCGAGTCCACCGAGATCGGCACGCGCGTCCGGGGTGGTTCATCGTTCCATTCGCCTCCTGGTGTCGAGCGACCGGCCACCACCGTCACGGAGTTACCGGTCGACGTCGAGGACGCCGGTGATCGAGGGCGAGCGACCCAAAACCGCTTTGAGCGTCAGGCCACTGGTCTACGGCAATGGTAGACCCCATCGTGCTGGTCCTCGCGGGGGTCGTGCTCTACACCGTCGTCGCGATGGTGCTTGACATGCGCGGCCTCCTCCCGGAGTCGATCCGTGTCTCCGGGCCCATCACCACGCTCCACACCCAGCGCGGCCGCGACTTCCTCGAGTGGCTCTCCGGTCCCAAGCGCTTCTGGCGGGCGTGGGGGAACTTCGGCATCGGTATCGCGCTGGTCGTGATGGTCGGGTCGTTCCTCCTCGTCGGGTTCGCGGCCGTCCAGGCCGTCACCAACCCCCAGCCGACGGCGCTGAACGAGCCGCGGAACGTGCTCGCGATCCCCGGCGTGAACCAGTTCCTGCCGCTGTCGGCGGCGGTCGAGATCGTCGCCGGGCTGGTGATCGGGCTCGTCGTCCACGAGGGCGGCCACGGGCTGATGTGCCGGGTGGAGGACATCGACATCGATTCGCTGGGGCTCGCGTTCCTCGCGTTCATCCCCATCGGAGCGTTCGTCGAACCGGACGAGGACTCCCGGCGTCGGGCCTCCCGTGGCGGGCAGACTCGGATGTTCGCCGGCGGCGTCACGAACAACTTCGCGGTCACCGTGATCGCGTTCGCGCTCCTGTTCGGCCCGGTCGCGGGGTCGATCTCGGTCGTAGCGGGCCTGCCAGTCGGCGGGGTCCTGCCCGGGTCGGCGGCGGGGGAGGCCGGCCTCGAGCGCGGGGACGTCGTCACCTCCGTGAACGGGATGAACGTCTCGGGGAGCGCGGAGTTCGACGCGGCGCTCGCCGAGGCCGACGACCGGACGGTACGGGTCGGGCTGAAGGGCGGCGAGGCCGTCGAGATCTCGCGGTCGGTCATCGTCACCGGGGCGGCCGCGGGCGCACCCGCCGAGGTGAACAGCACCATCGTGGCGGTCAACGGGACGGCCGTCTACACCGAGAGCGCGTTCCGGCAAGCGGTCGAGGGCCGGCCGGTGGCGACCCTCGAAGTGCGAGATGACGGCGAGACGCGGAGCGTCACGACGGCTATCGGCGCCTACACCATCCCGATGGAGGGGCAGGCGTTCGCGGCCGCCGGCGCCCCCGTCGGGACGCCCGTGATGATCACGTCCATCGCCGGCGAGCGGACCGTCGACAACGCGGCGCTCTCGGCGACGCTCGACGGCCACGCCCCGGGCGAGGAGGTCCGTATCGTCGGCTACGTCGACGGCGAGCGTCGGACGTGGGACGTCACCCTCCGGTCGCCGCCGGACGGCGGCGAGAGCGCGTTCCTCGGCGTCTCGGTCCAGCCCGGCGTCAGCGGCCTCGCCGTCGACGACCTGGGGGTCGACGCATACCCCGCGGGGACGTTCCTCGGGGCCATCGGCGGTGGGGGTGGGGAGGGACCGGATCTCCTCCCGGGCGGCGGGCCGATCCGACGGGCGTACGTCGCGCTCGTCCTGCCGTTCGCCCGGCTCACGATCCCCGGCCTCGGCTACAGTTTCGCCGGGTTCGTCGGGCCGGTCGCGAACTTCTACGAGGTGAACGGCCCCCTCGGGGTTCTCGGGACTGGCCTTGGACTGTTCGTCGCGAACCTGCTGTTCTGGACGGCCTGGATCAACCTCATCATCGGCCAGTTCAACTGCATCCCCGCCTACCCGCTCGACGGCGGGCACATCCTCCGGACCTCGACGGAGACGGTCGTCTCGCGGCTCCCCGTCGAGGACGGCCGAGCGGTCACCCGTGCGGTGACGACCACCATCAGCCTCGTGATGCTCGCGGGGGTGTTCCTGATGGTGTTCGGCCCGCGGCTGCTGACGTAGGAGCGTCCGGTCGAGTCCGACGTTTCAGAACTGACGGGCGTCGACCGGTCTAGTGCGGCAGGAGCGTCGCCCGGGTCACCTCGCGGCTGTCGGACTTGGCGAGCGCCTCCTCCACGTCGACGAGGTCGAACTCCGCGTCGATGAGGTCGGCGTAGGGGTACTTCCCGGCGTTTTCGTCGAGGAACTCCAGCGCCCGCTTCAGGTACCACGGGTCGTACCGCACGACGGGAACGATGTCGATGGATTTCCGGGTCAGCAGGCCGGGGTCGAACTCCGTGGTGTGGCCGGGGCTGACGTTCCCGATCTCGAGGTAGCGCCCGCCGGTGCGGATCAGTTCGATCCCCTCGGAGAAGGCGTCGGGGACGCCCGCCATCTCGACGCCCAGGTCCGCACCGACGCCGTCGGTGAGTTCCCGGACCCGCTCGGCGCGAGCCTCGACGGTGTCGTACTCGCGGAAGTCGACGACGTGGTCGACGCCGAACTCGCGGGCGCGGTCGATGCGGCCGTCGACGCCCTCGACGACGATGGTCTCGGCGCCCCGCTCGTTCGCGTAGGCGATGGCGTTCAGCCCCAGCCCGCCCGCACCCTGGACGACCACCGTCTCGCCGTAGTCTACACCTACTTTGTCCATCCCGAAGATGACCTGCGAGAGCGCGCAGTTGGCGCCCGCGGCGATACCGGGGTCGAGGCCGTCGGGCACCTTGTAGAAGTACTGGTCGGGGTGGATGAAGTAGTGAGTGGCGAACGTGCCGTGGAAGTGCGGCGGCTCCTCGGGCCCCTTCGACCAGTTTCGGTAGGCGTTCTCACAGAGGTGGAACTGCCCCTCCTGGCAGGGCGGACACCGCCGGCAGGTGATGAAGTACGCCGGCGCGACGACGTCGCCTTCCTCGATCGGCTCGCCCGCGTAGTCGGTCTCGACGCCCTCGCCGAGTTCGTCGACCCGGCAGAGCGCCTCGTGGCCGAGCACCCCGTTTTTCACTTCGGGGTGGTGGCCCCGCCAGATGTGGAGCTCCGACCCGCAGACGTTCGCCCGCTCGATCCGCGTGAGGACGGCCCCCGGCTCCGGCGCCGGCACCTCGTACTCGCGCATCTCGATCCGCTCCGGTTCGGCCAGGTAGACGAGCTTGCCGACATCACCCGATGGCATACCGGAGAGTGCCCGGCCGGGGCCATTACTCTTCTCCTCTCCGGGGTCGGCGTCCGTTCTCCGCCCCCTGTTCGGTACGGCTCCCGATCCGTACTGATTCTCACGTGTGTGGAACCGTGTCGATCGGTTATGCCCTCCGGGACGAAACGTACGGCGAGGGAAGACCAGATGGCCACCACCCCAGAGGCGCCGCCGGGCGAACGGAAGTTCGAGATGACCGAGGAGGAGGTCGAGGGGATGCTGCGGGCGGCCGACTACGGCGTGCTCTCGCTGGCCGCGGACGACGAGGCCTACGCGATACCGATGTCGTTCGGGTACGACGGCGAGGGGCTCTACTTCGTCTTCCGCCGACCGGCCGAGCGGAGCCGGAAACTCGAGTTCGTCGAGGAGACCGACCGCGCGGCCTTCGTGATCTCCTCGGTGACGTCGAAACACGACTGGGCGAGCGTCGTCGTCGAGGGGCCGGTCGTGCCGGTCCGCGACGAGGACTGGTCGGCCCTGCTCGAATCGCTCGACGAGAGCGCCTGGTTCCCGAGCATCTTCTCGGAGACCGATCCGAGGGGGGACTTCGTGGGCTACTACCTCGTCGTCGAGCGGGCGACCGGCCGCAAGGGCGGGGAGTTCGCGTTCGACGAGTAGTCCGGCCGAACCGGACGATGGATCCGAGTGATCGACCGGACGGGGAGACGAACTCGCGTTCCGTTCGGTCGGAAGGGAAAGTGGACACGGACAGGGACGGAGGAACGTGGGCACGCTCGATCGGAGCGCTCCGGTCGAGCGGTCCTGTCGCCGGCTCGCCGACCGTTCGGTACGGGAAACGGTTATCGGGCCGCCACGCGTCGCTCCCGCGTCATGCCCGCGACCGACCTCCCGGCACCCGGGCTGGGGACGATGTACAACACGGCCCCCGAGGAGTGCGCGGAGACGATCGCCCGCGCCGCCCTCCCCCGGGAGGAGCTGTTCGTCGCCACCAAGATCCACGAGGAGAACCTCGCGTACGAGGACGTCCACCGGACGGCGGCGGAGAGCCTCGACCGCCTCGGGCTGGAGTCCGTCGACCTGCTCTACGTCCACTGGCCCGCCG
>JBEPXB010000256.1:0-5053 GCA_041642135.1 Halobacteriales archaeon
GCCGTCGTCCTCGACCGTGGGCTCGGGGAACGTGATATCCTCGTAGTCGTCGGCAGGGGCGACGTCGTCGAGGGACTCCAGGGCGTCGACGCCCGCCTCGTGGACCCGGGCCGCGGCGGGGGCGAATACGTCCCGGCCGTGGAACGTGTTCGACTCGGGGGCCTCGTAGTCGACCTCGAAGACCTCGGGTTCCCGTTCCGCTCTCCCCGCCTCCGCCGCTCGCTCGGCCAGCCGCCGCGCCGCGGGGAGCAGGACGCCGTTGTCGGGGCCGACGAGGGCGTGGTCGCCCGCACGGACGGCGAGCGCCGCGCGGTCGGTGCCGACGCCGGGGTCGACGACGACGAGGTGGACCGCCGGGGGGAACCAGGGCAGGACCTCCCGGAGCCAGAAGGCGGCGGCACGGACGTCCTGCCGGGGGAACTCGTGGGAGACGTCGACGAGTCGGGCGTCGGTCGCGGAGAGGAGCACGCCCTTCATCGCGGCGGGGTACGGCGGGCCGAAGTCCGAACTCAGGGTGATCAACTCGCTCACCCGCTACTGGTCGGAGACGTCGCCGTTCGAGTCCGTCTCGCTTATCTGCTGGATTCGCTCGACGCCGCCGCTCCCCCTGATCACCTCGGCGACGGACGCGGGGACGAGCGACTCCCAGTCGGTGCCCTGGATCATCCGCTCGCGGACCTCGGTGCCCTCCCACTCCTCGCGGCGGAACATGGGGGACTGTCGGACCTCGACGCCGGCCTCCTCGAACAGCCGGACGACGAGCGGGTTGTTCGAGTAGGCGACGTCGAACTTCGGGGACATCGACTGGACGTGGCTCACCCACACGGAGTTGCGGTTGAGGTCCTCGATCGGGACGGCGTAGGTGACGAGGTCGGTGTCGAGGGTGGCCTTGGTGATCATCATGATGCGCTCGCCGGCGGTGAACGGGTTGCGCGTCGTGTGTGACTGGTCCGCGCTCCCGATCCCGAGGACGAGTTCGTCGACCTCCTCGCTGATCCGCAGGACCATCTCGTGGTGCCCCTGGTGGTAGGGCTGGAAGCGCCCGATGTAGAACCCCCGGGTCATGGACCCCCTGTGGTGGGCGTCTTTTATAACTTCCCCGGGTCGCCCCGCGGGAAACTGGACGCGCGTCCGCCGGACCGCAGTCGGGCGGTTTGGGGGTGCGTCGGGGGTTGACATGGGGAGAAAGTATATCAGTCGACGGGCCCTGTTTACTGACGAAGAAACGGTTCTATGAGCGACGACGTGAATCCAGACGACACGCCCGGTCCGAGCGGGAACGGCCGGGACAACAGCAACTCGCCGACGGGCCCACCGGCGGACCCCGAGGACGTCACCGACGGGTCCGACCTCGGGAGCGACGTCGACGTCGAACCGGGTGCGGACTACGATCCCGAGGAGGAGGACAACCTCCTCGGCGGCCTCGAAATCGACACCACCGAGGACATCGAGGTCCCCGACCGGCTCGTCGACCAGGTCATCGGTCAGGACCACGCCCGGGACATCGTGCTCAAGGGCGCCAAACAGCGCCGGCACGTGATGATGATCGGCTCGCCCGGGACCGGGAAGTCGATGCTGGCGAAGGCCATGTCACAGCTCCTCCCCCGCGAGGAGCTCCAGGACATCCTCGTCTACCACAACCCCGACGACGGCAACGAGCCGAAGGTCCGCACCGTCCCCGCCGGCAAGGGTGAACAGATCGTCGAGGCCCACAAGGAGGAGGCGCGCAAGCGCAACCAGATGCGCTCGTTCCTCATGTGGATCATCATCGCGGTGGTGTTCGGCTACTCGCTGCTGATCGCCCAGCAGCTCCTGCTCGGCATCCTCGCGGCCGGCGTCATCTACCTCGCCTTCCGCTACTCCTCGCGCGGGAGCGACGCGATGATCCCGAACCTGCTGGTCAACAACGCGGGCCGGCAGACCGCCCCGTTCGAGGACGCCACGGGCGCCCACGCCGGCGCGCTGCTGGGCGACGTCCGGCACGACCCGTTCCAGTCCGGCGGGATGGAGACCCCGAGCCACGACCGCGTGGAGGCGGGGGCCATCCACAAGGCCAACAAGGGCGTGCTGTTCGTCGACGAGATCAACACGCTGGACATCCGCTCCCAGCAGAAGCTGATGACCGCCATCCAGGAGGGGAAGTTCTCCATCACCGGCCAGTCCGAGCGCTCCTCGGGCGCGATGGTCCAGACCGAACCCGTCCCGACCGACTTCGTGATGGTCGCCGCCGGGAACTTGGACGCCATGGAGAACATGCACCCGGCGCTGCGCTCGCGGATCAAGGGCTACGGCTACGAGGTGTACATGGACGACACCATCGAGGACACCCCCGAGATGCGCCGGAAGTACGCCCGGTTCGTCGCCCAGGAGGTCACGAAGGACGGCCGGCTGCCCCACTTCAACAAGGACGCCCTCGAGGAGGTCATTCTCGAGGCCCAGCGCCGCTCGGGCCGGAAGGGCCACCTCACGCTCGAACTGCGTAACCTCGGCGGCCTGGTCCGCGTCGCGGGCGACATCGCCCGCGCCGAGGACGCCCCCGAGACTACCCGCGAGCACGTCCTGCAGGCAAAGCGCCGCAGCCGCTCCATCGAGCAGCAGCTCGCGGACGACTACATCGAGCGCCGCAAGGACTACGAGCTCAACGTCTCGGAGGGCGAGGTCGTCGGCCGCGTCAACGGGCTCGCCGTCATGGGCGAGGACTCCGGTATCGTCATGCCCGTCATGGCCGAGGTCACCCCCTCGCAGGGGCCGGGCGAGGTCATCGCCACGGGCAAGCTCCAGGAGATCGCGATGGAGGCCGTCCAGAACGTCTCGGCCATCATCAAGAAGTTCTCCGACGAGGACATCTCCGAGAAGGACATCCACATCCAGTTCGTCCAGTCCTACGAGGGCGTCGAGGGCGACTCCGCCTCCGTCACGGTGGCGACGGCGGTCATCTCGGCGCTGGAGAACATCCCCGTCGAGCAGAACATCGCCATGACCGGCTCGCTCTCCGTCCGGGGCGACGTGCTCCCCGTCGGCGGCGTGACCCACAAGATCGAGGCCGCGGCGAAGGCCGGCCTCGACAGGGTCATCATCCCCGCCGCCAACGAGCAGGACGTCATGATCGAGGACGAGTACAAGGACATGGTGGAGATCATCCCGGTCACGCACATCTCCGAGGTGCTGGAGGTCGCGCTCGCGGGCGAGCCCGAGAAGGACTCGCTCGTCGACCGCCTCAAGAACATCACCGGGTCCGCGCTGGACCGGCAGGTCGGCCGTTCGGGTTCGCCGTCGCCGCAGTAAGGTGACGAACTGGGCCGCGTTCGCCGGGATCGCGGTCGCGCTCCTCTTCCTGCTGCTCGTTCTCGCCCGCGCCTCGCAGGCCTACGTCGGGCCGACGGTCACCGTCGCCGAGCGGAGGTGGCTCGCGGGCCTCCCCGACGGCGCCGACCACCTCGACGCCAGCGGCGCGGCCGCGCCGACCGCCGGTCCCGCCGATCCCCCCTCCGAGGGCCTCCTCCTCGTCAACGTCGCGCTCTCGCAGGGGCTGTTCGGGTTCGTCCTCGTCGTCGGGGCGTGGTACACGGAGGTACCGCTCGCGGCGCTCGGGCTCGGGAGCGACCCGCTCGCGACCGGCGTTCCCGCCCTCGGCTGGGGGATCGCCCTCGGGCTCGGGCTCGCGACGGCCAACGCGCTCGGCAGCAGGGTCGCCGAGCGGTTCGGCTACGAGCCCGGAACGGAACTGCGGGAACTGCTCGCACCCGAGACGGCCCGTGGGTGGGTGCTCCTGCTGGGCGTGGTGCTGCCGACCGTCGCCGTCTTCGAGGAGTTCCTCTTCCGGGCGATCCTGGTCGGGGCGTTCGCGGCTGGGTTCGGCGTCTCGCCGTGGCTGCTCGCGGTCCTCTCCTCGCTGGCGTTCGCCGTCGGTCACGGCGCCCAGGGTCCCACGGGGGTCGCCGTCACCGGGCTGCTGGGGTTCGTCCTCGCGGCGGCGTTCGTCCTCACCGGCTCGCTGCTCGTCGTCGTGCTCGCACACTACCTCGTCAACGCCGTCGAGTTCCTCCGCCACGAGCGCCCGCCCGACCCGCCCGTGGCGGGGTGAGCGGCAGGTTTATCCCCCGTCCCTCGCGGCGACTCGTATGCCACCGAGCATCACGAGGATCGTCACGACCGAGTTCGCCTACGAGCTGGAGGACCAGGGGCCGACCCCCGACGGCTTCCACATGGTCTACGACCCCGGGAACTCCCTCGACCGACATCTCTTCGGCGTGCAGGTCCACACGGACGAGGGTATCACCGGGGAGTACGTCGGCGGGAACTCCCCGGGGATGGCCGAGCTGAATCAGGTCGCGGACTACCTCGTGGGGAAGAACCCGCTGAAGCGCGAGCGCCACTGGTCGGAGCTCAAGCGCGCGCTCCGCAAGTACGACCGGATGGGGATGGGCCCCATCGACATCGCGCTGTGGGACTTCGCCGGGAAGTACCACGACGCGCCCATCCACGAACTGCTCGGGACCTACCGGGACCGCATCCCCGCGTACGCGTCGACGTACTTCGGGGACATGAACGGCGGGCTCGAGACGCCAGAGGACTACGCCGACTTCGCCGAGGAGTGTCTCGAGATGGGCTACCGGGCGTTCAAGATCCACCCCTGGGGCGGCCAGTGGCGGGACACGGGGCGGACCGTCGACACCGTCCACGCGGTGGGCGAACGCGTCGGCGAGGAGATGGAGCTGATGCTCGACCCGGCGTGTCAGTTAGAGACGTTCGGCGACGCGGTGCGGGTGGGCCGGGCCTGCGACGAACAGGGGTTCTTCTGGTACGAGGACCCCTACCGCGACGGGGGTATCTCCCAGCACAGCCACCGCAAGCTCAGACAGATGCTCGACACGCCGATCCTCCAGACCGAGCACGTCCGCGGGCTGGAGCCGACCACGGACTTTATCGCCAACGAGGCGACCGACTTCGTGCGGGCGGACCCCGAGTACGACGCGGGCATCACGGGTGCGATAAAGCGCGCCCGGGCCGCCGAGAGCTTCGGGCTCGACATCGAGTTCCACGCGCCCGGCCC
>JBEPXB010000257.1:0-5031 GCA_041642135.1 Halobacteriales archaeon
CGGGATCCCCGTCGTCTTCCGTAGCGTCTCCATGATCAGGAGACACGTCCCGAGCGAGACGGCGGTGGCCCCGACCATCTCTATCGTCACCCCGACCCCGTACACCGTCACCAGCCCCATGGTTGCACTTGGAAAGACTGCGTAATGAATCTTGTTTCCGTTTCGAGCCGATGAACGAATGTCGGGGAACTCGGGAGGCCGTCCCGGCCCGGAGGAACCGTTCGGTCCCGTCTCGTTCATCCCCAACCGCCCGGGTCCGGAAGCACGTTCGGTCGGTCGCTGGCCTTCGGTCTTCCGGTCGGCTGTGCGGTCGTCGCTCGGATCCACCTCGGACCGGGATCGAGCGACCTATCGTGTCGGTCGTGCGGCGGGAGCCGTGACCGGTGCCGTGTCGGTCGTGACCGGCTGTCGCGCGCGTGACGGACGCGAGACGGCCCACAAACCTTTTTCCGGTCGGGAGGGTCGGTCGAGACGATGACCGATCTCCCCGGCCTGCTCGAGACGATCGTCGACGGCGTCGACGCCGTCCTCCTCTTCTCGCCGAGCGGGTCGTTCTACGAGCGGTTCGCCGACCTCGACCTCCCGGTCGTGGTCGTGAGCGCCGAGGACGCCGTCGGTGCCGAGCGGTTCGTCGAACTCCCGCTCGAGTTCGAGGAACTGTCCGAACGCCTCCGGTTCGGTATCGAGGGCGCGGTCCAGCAGGGCCACGTCGACGGCGACTCCGTCCTCGCCTGTGCGGCGAAGGTGTTCGGCGACGACATCGACGCCGTCACCCGCGTCCGGGCGGACCAGTTCGAGCGCTCGGGGGTCTACGACCTGTTCGTCAACAGCCGGGCCGAACCCGCCGTCATCCGGGACGTACTGGAGGTGACCATCGAGCTCGGCAAGAAGGGTCAGAAGGGCAAGCAGGTCGGCGCGCTGTTCGTCGTCGGCGACGCCGGGAAGGTGATGAACAAGTCCCGGCCGCTCTCGTACAATCCCTTCGAGAAGTCACACGTCCACGTCGGCGACCCCATCGTGAACGTGATGCTGAAGGAGTTCTCCCGGCTGGACGGCGCGTTCGTCATCTCGGATTCGGGGAAGATCGTCTCTGCGTACCGCTACCTCGAGCCCTCCGCGGAGGGGGTGGACATCCCGAAGGGGCTCGGCGCGAGACACATGGCCGCCGGGGCGATCACCCGCGACACGAACGCCGTCGCCATCGTCCTCTCCGAGTCCGACGGCCTCGTCCGGGCGTTCAAGGGCGGCGAACTCCTGCTCGAACTCGACCCCGAGGACTACTGAGATGCGCGCACTGCAGGTCGACGCCGTCGTCGAACGGCTGCTCCGCGAACTCGCGGGGATGGAGATCGCGGTCGCGCTCGCCGTGCTGGTCCTGTTCGCCGGCCTCGTCCTCGGGGTGGCGGTCGCCCGCTGGCTCGGGCGCCTCCTCGTGCGGTTCGGCGTGCCCGCGGCCGTCGAGGGGACGCCGTTCGAGCGGACTGCCCGGTCGTTCGGCACCTCGACCGTCTCGCTGCTCTCGCGGCTGGCCGGGCTGTTCGTCCTCCTCCTCGCGGTCGTCCTCGCGCTGCGGCTGCTCGGCGTGCTCGCCACACAGCTGTTCGTCGCCCGGATCGCCGACTTCTTCCCCAACCTCTTCGTCGCCGCCCTCATCGTCATCTTCGGGCTCCTCGTGGGCGACAAGGCCCACGTGATGGTCTCCGAGCGGCTCAGCTCGGTCAAGCTCCCCGAGGTCACGCTCATCCCCTCGCTCGTGAAGTACAGCGTCTTCTACGTCGCCGGGCTGCTCGCGCTCGCCCAGCTGGGCGTGGCGACCGCCGCCCTCCTGGTGCTGCTGGCCGCCTACGCCTTCGGGCTGTTCTTCGTCGGCGGCCTCGCCTGCAAGGACATGCTCACCTCCGCCACCGCCGGGATATACCTCCTGCTCACCCAGCCCTACACCATCGGCGACGAGGTCCGCATCGACGATCACCGGGGCATCGTCCAGGAAATGGACGTGTTCGTCACCCGCATCGAGAGCGATGACGAGGAGTACCTGATACCGAACCGGCTCGTGTTCCGTCAGGGGATCGTCCGCGTGCGGTCCTGATACCGTCGGCCGCAGCTTCGAGGGGGGATCCGACACTCCGGGCGGCCGAAACCCTTCATACGGGTGGTTGTTGCCCTTTACCGGTGATCGCCGATCACATCCGGTCGATCAGCGGTAAACCGTTACAACCGTCCGTATCAGGGCTTACGGCCGACAGTTCGGGCTGCTCCCCGTCTCGTGTAGGGGGCCATCGGGCCGCTGGAAACCGGGACGAAGCGACGCCTCCCGGTCGAGGCTCCCGTCGTCGGGCAGCTATCCGGTGTGGAGCGCCTCGATCACCGGCAGTCGCCCTCCGTGGCCTCCCCGTCGGTGAGTCGAACGCGGACCGACACGCTCCCCGGATCCCGGAATCCCGTCTCGGACTGGAACCGGAACCGGAGCGTCGTTCGCTCGCCACCGGCCAGCGTTACGGTCTCACAGCGGTCGAACGCTTCGTCCCCGACCGTCACGGCGAGCGCCACCCTCACGGCGTGGGTTTCGGTCCCGCGGTTCGCCAGCGGGACCGTCACCACCAGGGAGTCGTTCTCGAACCGGTAATCGAACGCCTCGGTCGTCGTCACCCCGGGTGGCGGCGTCGGCTCGGGGGTCGGGGTCGAGACCGGAGTGGACGTCGGTGGCACGGCGGTCGGAGTGGATCGGGTGATCCCCGGCGCGGGAGTGTCGCCACCCAACAGACGGTGTCGCGTGACGCGCCAGTAGAGCCCCAGGTCTCCGCAGGGGGCCTCGGCGAGCGTGCTCGCCTCCGGATAGTAGCGGAGGATGCTCTGCTGGGTTCCGGCGCCGAAGAACCGGCACGATTCGACGGACTGGGGGGTCCAGTACACGTATTCGCGCTCCGGGTCGAGCGCCGGCGGGAGGCCGTCCGATTGCTCCATCTCGACCGGGTCGTGCCCCATGAGGCCGCTCGGGGCGAACGAGGGGACGAACACGAGCGCGAGGACCGCGACCGCCGCCAGCCCGACACGGCGGGGCAGATAGCTCACCAGTATCCCGACCCCGAGCGCCGCGAACACGACGGGATAGATGGTGTCCGAGAGGCCGTCGAAGTCGACCAGCACGATGCAGGCGACGAGGAGGCCGCCGAGTGCCAGCGGACGCGCGGCAGCCCGCTCGGAATCCAGCAGTGCCACTGCCAACCCGCCGGCACCGACGAGCGTGATCAGGCGACCGTTGTCCCCGGGGAAGAACAGGAAGTACGTCCGGGGGTCGAACGGCCCACCCTCCGTCTCCAGGACGAGCGGCCCCAGGACGGCCTCGGCGACGAACCCGGCGGGGTCGGCGTACAGCAGGAGACTGATCCCGATGATCCCCGCTGCCACGGCACCCCCGGCCACGTGGCGCCGGACCGCCTTGAGCGACCTCGTGAGGACGGCGTAGGTCGTCGTCAGGACCGGGAAGAGGACCGCGAGCTGCCAGACCCCGACCGCACACCCGGCCAGGACACCGCCGGTGAAGTGTCGCTCGCGGACGGCCCGGTCGAGCGCCGCCAACCCGAGGGCGAACGCCAGGAACTTCGCCTTGTACCCCATCCAGGGGAAGTAGAACAGGTCCGGGAGCGCGAACAGGGCGACCGCGGCCGCCAGCCCCCCCTCCGGCGAGTCCGTCACGGTCCCGACGACACGGGCGGCGAACGCCGCCGTGAGGGCGAACGCCGCCGTCGTCGTGGCGATACCGAGGAGGTGGTGGGCGTACATGTTCGTCCCGGTCAGGTGCGCGTACAGGTACGACGGGAGGAACGCGAGCGGAGGCTTGATCTCCCAGATGTCGGTGTAGAGGGTGTTGCCCTGCGCGACGTACCAGCCGACGTACTCGAGGATGACCGTATCGGTGTGCGGGAGCGGCGGGCCGCGGCCGTGAATGCGAACGAACGGACGGCCCATGGCGAGCACGCCGCCGGCGACGAGGAGACCGGCGACGGCCCAGTAGTAGCGGCTCCAGGCGCTCCGGAGACGGTCGCGTGTCACGAACCGACCCGCCGCCAAGAGTCGCTCGGCGACGGTGCCACGTAACCGCTCGGGGACCATTCAGCAGTGAGTGTGACGAGCGGCCGACGAAACCTTTGTGGTGAGTTCGGTCGCGGCGGGGAGAAGGCGAGCTCGTCCCGCACGGTCGCCCCCGTCCTCCGCTACGGGCCTGTACACGTGACGAATTGGCGTTGTATCTTCGTCGATCTCACGGATCCACCCCGCTCACTCCCGGTCGACCTGTTCCTCGCCGGCCACGCATTCGCCGCTCCCGGCGCCGTCACCCACCGGCTCGGCCGGCACCCCCGCCACCGTCACGCCGGGTGGGACGTCGTCGGCGACGAGCGAGTTGGCCGCCACCTGTGCCCCCGCGCCGATGTGAACCCCGGGGAGGACGACCGCCCCGGCGCCGATCATCGCCCGCTCGCCGACGACGACGTCGCCCAGCCGGTACTCCTCCTGGAGGAACTCGTGACAGAGGATGGTCGCGTCGTAGCCGACGATGCAGTGGTCCTCGAGCGTGATCCGCTCGGGCCAGAAGACGTCCGGGGTCGCGTCGAGCGCCCAGGAGACGCCCTCGCCCACCGTGACGCCGATCCGGCGGAGCGCCCAGTTCTTCACCCGGAGCGACGGGGCGAGCCGGGCGACCAGGATCAGGAGGTAGTTGTAGACCACGCGGGCGACCGAGCGCTCCTCGGTCCAGTGCCACAGCGAGTTCCGCGTGCCGGGCGTCGGGTGCCGGCTGACGCGGGCGTATCGGGCGGCGCCGTCGTCGGTCCGGTCCGAACCACGGTCCGGGGGGCGCTCGTCGCCGCCCGACCCGCCGGGCCCGGAGGTCGTGTCCTCGCTCACGGGGGCCAGTTCGTCGCTCGGGGGTATGAACCCCTCCTTCGAGGCCCGGCCGAGTGTCGCCGTTCGACCCTCGTTTCTCGGCTTCGGCTACGGGTGGGCGAAGTAGGTCACCAGTTCCTCGCCCTC
>JBEPXB010000258.1:0-5026 GCA_041642135.1 Halobacteriales archaeon
CGCCGAAGTACCGCGCCACCGCACCGTTCGCCCAGGCGACCTCGAACCGCTCGTCGAGGACGAAGACGCCGACCTCGGCGCCGTCGAGGACGTCGCCGACGAGGGTCTCGGCGGTCGCCACCTCGCCACGGTAGCCGTCGGAGGCCCCCTCCGACGTCCCGACGCGGACCGGGGACACCCGGGGGCCAGGACGCCACCAGACGCGCGCGCTCGCGCCCACCTTCTTCGTCGCCAGCCGGCCGTGATCGACGAGCCGTTCCAGTCTGTCGTAGGTGCTCCGCCGGCCGAGATCGAGGCTGTCGGCCACCTCGGTCGTGGCCAGGGGCGTTCCGGACTCGTCGAAGACGGCGATGGTCTCACGGAGGCTCTCCGTGAGCGGGCGCGAGGACATCGGGCGGTCACTCTCGGCGCCACGATATTAATCCTCCGCCGGCGGAGTCGTTTCTCTCGTCGACTCGCGACGGCGAGTCGATCCTTTCACGACCGGCCGGACGAGGGAACGCACGGGACGCCGGTTCCCCGGGAGCGTCAGACGACACACTAGCTGCGTCTAGGTCAGACTTACCCGATCCGGGTCCCTCTCCCGTGGTGCCGACGGCCGACAGTCGAAACCGTGGACCGCTCGGACGAAGGGATAGCCGAACAGGCGACACAGCAGCCGAACAGATGACCCAGCAGCCGAACGAGACCCCGCACGACCGGACGGGAACAGCCGACCCCGGCGACGGTGACCGACACGGAGCGTTCGCCGGCCGGGGCGGAGCGACGATCGACACCCTCGCTGGACGGCCCTCCCCCGTCGGAACGGGGATCTCGACCGCGGTCGCCGCCCGCGTGACGGGGCGATGGACCGGCGCGCAGTTCGAGGCGCTGTTGGAACACGCCGAGGACTGTGCCGTCTTCGTGCTCGACGAGCACGGTCGCGTCCAGACGTGGAACGACCGCGCGGAGGCGCTCACGGGATACGCGAGCGAGGAGGCCATCGGCTCGCACGTCTCGTTCCTCTACCCCGAGGCGGTCGCCGAGTCGGACGGCCCGGAACGGGACCTCCGTATCGCGGCCGAAGAGGGGGGCCTCGAATCCGACGGGTGGCGCGTCCGCGCGGACGGCTCGGCGTTCAGGGCCGAGACGGCGATCCGGCCGCTCCGCGAGGGCGGCGAGCAAACCGGCTTCGTGAACGTCACTCGGGACGTGACCGACAAACGCCACGAACGCCCGCCCGAGGACCGATGCGAGCGACTGGAGGACCTCATCACCGCCGCCGCACACGACCTCCGCGGGCCGCTATCCGTCGCGGCCGGGAAAGCGGAGCTGGCCGCCGAGACCGGCGACCGCTCGCACGTGGACGCGATCACACGGGCGCTCGACAGGGCCGAAGAACTGCTCGACTCACTCGCGGCGCTCGCGGAGACGGGCGAACGGGTCCGGGAAGCCGACCCGGTCGAACTTCGCGAGGTCGCGACGTCGGCGTGGGAGGTCACGGAGACGGACGGCGCGACGCTGTCGGTCACGGGCGGGACGACCTTCCCGGCGGACCGATGTCGGACCCAGCAGCTGCTGGAGAACCTCTTCAACAACGCCGTCGAGCATGGCGTTCGACGAGCCTCCGCTCGCGACGCTCGCGGAGACGCCGTGGAACATGGTTCCACGAGCAATCGGGCTCCGCCCGGTGACGCCGTGGAGCACGGCTCCACGGAGGGTGACGGCCCGGGCGAGACCGACGACGAGACGGAGGTGGACGTCCGGGTCGGCCCGCTCCCCGACCGGAGCGGGTTCTACGTCGAGGACGACGGCCCCGGTATCCCCGCCGAGGAGCGCGAGCAGGTGTTCGAATCGGGATACTCCACCTCCGAGGACGGTACCGGCTTCGGCCTCGCCATCGTCCGGACCATCGCCGAGGCACACGCCTGGTCGGTCGACGTGGTCGAAGGGAAGGAGGGCGGTGCGCGCTTCGAGGTCCGGACGAACCCGGACTGAGCCTCGGCTCCGATCCGGGCTCCACTCGCTGTGGCCTCGCTACCCCTCGCGGGTCGCTCCGCTCCCCGCTCGGAAGGGGTCTCGCTCCCTTCGGTCGCTGCGACCCCTCATACGGTCGTGCGTCGTCTTTTCCCGGCGCTACCCGACCCCGGCCGGGTGATCGCCGGTACATCGGTACGCACGACCGTATCACTCCTCCCGCCGTTGCCTGAGGTTCTGCCGGGTGAACTGCGGCGTCGCGCGGATCCCGCGGCGCCGGCGGAACGAACGGTAGAGCAGCCCGAGGACGGCGACCGCGACCGCGAGCGACGCGCCGGCGGCGTACGGGTCCGAGAACGCCCAGAGGATCGCCGTCGAGACGACCGAGCCGGTCAGGAAGAGCCCGAGGATGATCCGCCGGGCGAGCCGCTCGAACACCCGCTCGTCGTCGACGACGTTCGCGTCGAGCTGTAGCGACTGGCGGTTGATGCGGTCGAGCGCCTCCTCGAGCTTCGGAGGGGTTCGCAGCGCCGACCGCGTGGATTCCTGGAGGGCCTCCGCCTGGTCCTCGACGTAGTCCCGGATCCCCTCCTCGATGAAGCCGTGTTCGCGGAGGTACTCCGTCGCCACGTCGATGAAGTCGAAGTCCGGGTCGAGCGTGACACAGACCCCCTCGACGACGGTGGCGACCCGGAGGACGAGCGCCATGTTCGGCGGCAACCGCAGTGGGAACTCGTAGATGGTGTCCTCGACCTGCGAGACGATCTGGTTTACCCGGTACTGCTCGATGTCCTCCCCGCGGGCGTCCTGGATCGCCAGCTCCATGATGTCGCTCATCAGCTGGCGGTCGGCCTCGGGGCTGAGCGTCCCGAGTTCGATGAGCGTGTCGAGTATGTCGTCGATGTCCTGCCGGGCGACGGCGCCGTAGAACTGGACGATCTTCCCCTGGACGAACTCGTCCACCCGGCCTGACATGCCGAAGTCGTAGAAGACGAGCGTCCCGTCGTCCTGTACTGCGAGGTTCCCCGGGTGGGGGTCGGCGTGGAAGGTGCCGTCGACGATGAGCATCTGGAGGTAGGCCTCCTGGAGCCGGCGGGCGAGGTCGGTCCGGTCGACCCCGAGCGAGTCGAGGTCGTCTATCCGGGAGATCTTCGTTCCGGGGACGTACTCCATCGTGAGCACCCGTCCGGTCGAGTGCGATTCGAGGACGCCCGGGATGCGGATCTTCGGATCGTCGGCGAAGTTCGCCTTGATGTCCTTGAGCATCCCCCGCTCGCGCTCGTAGTCCATCTCCTCGCGGATCGTCTTGTCGAACTCGTCGGCGAGCGTCTCCAGGGAGAACGACCGGGCCTCGTCGACGAACTGCATGAGGAGGGGGAGCGAGAAGCGGATGACCCGGAGGTCCGCCTCGACGAGCTCCTCGACGCCCGGCCGACGGACCTTCACTGCCACGTCCCGCCCGTCGACGGTCGCGGTGTAGACCTGGCCGAGCGAGGCGCCGCTGATGGCCTCGGTGTCGAAGTCGGCGAACCGCTCCTCGACCGGGCCGAGGTCCTCCTCGAGCACCTGTTTCGCGCCCGCCCACGGCGCCGGCGGGACGCTGTCCTGGAGGCTCTCGAACTCGTCTACGTACTCGGGGGGGAGCACGTCCGGCCGGGTCGAGAGGAGCTGGCCGAGTTTGATGAACGTCGGGCCGAGCGTGAGCATCGAGTCGAGCAGCGCCCGCGCCCGGCGGCGACGGGTCTCGGAGTCGACCTGCCGGCGGCCGCCGAACAGGAGGAACCGCCGGCGGTCGCGGGCGTAGGCGAGCAGCAGCGGGAGGAACTGGCGGGCGACGACGAGGAACCGCCAGTACACTCTGAGGTTGACCACTCGGGCGCCCCGCTACGCGTCCGTCACGTCGATCGACGTCGCGGTCCCGCGCGTCGACTTGGGGAGGCGGAGTTCGAGTACCCCGCGGCTGATCGACGCCTCCGCGTCGCTTCCGTCGGCGTCCGGCGGGAGCGGGAGTTCGGCGTCCAAGAACAGCGACCGGCTCTCCTCGAGGTAGCGGAACTCCGGCGGGAGCGACTTCTCCCGACGGGCCTCGATCCGGAGGCGTCCGTGTTCGACGGCCACGTCGACGGTCTCGGCGGTCGTCCCCGGCAGGTCGACCACCAGGAGGTACGCGTCCTCGGATTCGAGCAGATCCGCGAAGACGGCGTCCGGCAGGTCGCGCAGGGCGTCGCGCAGCGCATTCATACCCGATAGAACGACGCCGGGGGCGAAAAAGGCCCCGAAAGAGGCTGGCCTCGTGTCCTCGAGTCCGGACCCGCAGCCGTGCTCGCGTGTGCCCCACGGTGTCGGCTCACTGACCGATCCGACCCGAACGGTCTCTATCCGGGACCCGCTGGGTACAGCCGTGACGCGCTCGCGCAGTACGACTACCGTCCGGACCGGGTCGCGCCCGACGCTGGAGCCCGACCGTGATCTCGTCCACCTCTACAACGGGGAGTCCACGCGCCGGACCGTGGCGGTCGTTCTCCGGCGGGCGGACGGCCCGTCGAGCGTCGAGCGGCGGACGGTCCCCCCGGGCGGGGCCGTCCGTCTCGAACTCCCGGTCGTCGATGCCCCCCTGACCGTAAGCTGTCACAGCGACGACGGCCGGTCCGGGATCCGGACTTACGAACCCGGGCGGTCGGGAGCGGTCGTGTTCTCCTTCGAGGAGGGGTCGATACTGCTCGACGCGAACTGAAACGGCCGACAGCGGGGAGGACGGACCGGTCCTCACCGTGGCGGACGGCGCCGGTCGCGATGGCCTTTTACATCCCGACGACGGCGTAGCGGACACCGACGACATGAGCACACGACGGCGATACCTCCGGGCGGTCGGTGCCGGGACCGCGGCCCTCCTCGGCGGGTGCGTGACCTCGGCGGACGAGGAGTTCGACCCGCTGGCCCCGACGTCGCTCGACGAGTCCGCGAGCACCCAGTTCAGACGGGGGCTCCGAAACCGCGGCTACGTCGACGCGGCGATCCCCGACGCGGTCGAGGTCGACTGGACGATGCCCATAAATCGCGGCGAGCACAC
>JBEPXB010000259.1:0-5004 GCA_041642135.1 Halobacteriales archaeon
GAGACCACCGTCGCCTACTGCCGGATCGGCGAGCGCTCCTCCATCGCGTGGTTCGCGCTCCACGAACTGCTCGGCTACGAGGACACCGTCAACTACGACGGCTCCTGGACCGAGTGGGGCAACCTCGTCGGCGCGCCCGTCGAGACCGGCGATGCCGAGTGACCGGTCGAGGGTATCGTAGACCCCGAGACCGCGGTCGCATCGCCGCCGAAGACGCGGAGTGATCGGCCGAGCGTGCCGACGGTCGCGAGGCCGTGGTCTCGTCTCCGCTGGCGATGCTGAGCAAGCGTCCTCGAAACTACCGCAACGTATCTCACACCGACTTCACTTCTTTGCAGACACAGCGCGGGAGCAGCGCGTTCCGCACGTCACCAGCAGGTACAAGCCGGGGCCGGGCGTAGCGCGGGCCATGACACCGGAGGAGTTCACGGAGGCCGTACGCGAGGCGAACCGGACCGCGCTCTCGCGGCTCGGCTCCTCGAAATCACTGTACGCCGACACCATGGGGGACATGGACACCGACGCGGTGCTGCGCGCCGCGGCCGACGCCGAGCACCACGCCGCCGAGACCTACGCCGCGTGGGCCGAGAGCGAGACCGATCCGGAGGTAAGCGAGGCGTTCGAGACCACCGCGAGCGAGGAGCACGAGCACTACGAGACCGTCGCGGGAAGGCTCGACGAACACGAACCGGGCGACGAGGTCCCGGCCATCCACGACTACCTCCGGTCGCTGGACGATACGGTCGAACGGCTCGGGGGGTTCGTCGGCCGCACGCTCGCCGCCGAGGAGTCCAAGAGCCAGACGGTCGGCTTCTTCGTCGGGCAGGCCGACCCGCAGTCCGCCCAGGCGTTCCGGGAGATGAACGGGGACCTCGACGCGCAACTCGAACGTGCGCTCTCCCTCCTGGCCGAGCACTGCGAGGGCGAGGCCGACTGGGAGCGAGCCGAGACGGCGGCGGGCGAGGCCATCCAGGCCGCATACGGGGAGTACACGGAGCGGCTGGAGGGGATGGGTGTCAACCCGAAACCAGTTTGTTAACAAAAAAGCCGTTCGGCGGCCTGACGGCCGCCTCGCGGTAGAGCGTGCTGGTATACCGCGACCGCACCGCGATCAGCACAGGTAGCGGTGCATCGTCGCTGGACGCCAGCTGTCGGCCTCGGGTGCTCCACACGTCGCCGCTCCACAGTAGCCCTTTTAGGATTTCGCCGCTTTCCTACGGATATGAGTGACTTCGACAAGGAAGCCGAGCGCGAGAAGCTCCGCGAGAAGTTCGAGCGCGACCGGGAGAAGCGACAGCAGAGCGAGCGGATGAGCGAGCTCCTCCTCAAGGGCGCGACGATGACGAACAAGCACCACGACTGCGGGAGCCCGATCTTCCGCTGGAACGGCGAGGAGTTCTGCCCCTCCTGTGAGGGCGCCGACGGTGTCGCGGAGGCGGACGCCCAGGAGCCGGAGACTGGGTCCGGCGACGAGTCGGCCGACGGGACCGAGGTGACCGCGGGATCGCCCGGCGGCGCGGGTGACAGGGCGGTCGACGCCGCTCCGGAGGTCGCGGACGAAACGGCCGACGCTCCCGCCGAGGCGGTCGACGAAGCGGCCGATGCCGGGAGGGTCGGCGAGGCGACCGACGGCGCCGACGCGACCGAGATCGACGTCACCGCCGAGCCGACGGTGGGAGGGACCGATACCGACGCCGGTCGATCCCCCGACCGACCGACCGCCGGGTCCGGGTCGACCGCCGGCACACGGGCCGCCGCCGACGAACGGACGACCGGTAGCGGTGCGGCCGGCGAGGGGGTCGCGGCCGCCCGGGCGTCACTCGAGCGGACGCTCGCCGCCGTCGCTCGGGAAGCCGAGGAAACCCCGACGACCGATCTCTCGCGCAAGCGCAACCTCGTCGCCGCCGCCCGCGAGACGGCCGAGGCACTGGAGGCGGCGCGACGGGCCGGGCGGCAGTAACTACTCGTCCCCGCCCTCGCCCTCG
The DNA here is from genome assembly GCA_041642135.1 of Halobacteriales archaeon. Classification (GTDB taxonomy): domain Archaea; phylum Halobacteriota; class Halobacteria; order Halobacteriales; family Haloarculaceae; genus Salinirubellus. Next base: position 1,986 of record JBEPXB010000259.1, read on the forward strand.
TTTTCCCCCTCGTCGGCGTCGCGGTCGGCGTACTCGCTCCCGACGACCTCGCGTATCCGGTCGGCGGTCACCTCGCCGACACCCGAAACCTCCAGTAGCGCCTCTCGATCGGCGGTCATGACGGCCTCGACGCTCCCGAAGTGCGCGAGCAGCGACCGTGCCGTGACGGGCCCGACCTCGGCGATGGAGCCGACGACGTACTCCTGCTGCTCGGTCAGGGTCCGGTTCCCTTTCCCGCCGTGGACGCTCACCGACCGGTCGGCGTCCTCCTGTTCGCGCCGGGCGATGGTGTAGAGGAGATCGGCGGTGTCGTCGGTGTCGGTCGTCCGGAGGACGCTCGCGCCGAAGTCGACGGCGAGCGACGCGAGCGCCCCCCGGATGGCGTTCGGGTGGACGTTCCGCCGCCCGTAGAGGTCCTCGCCCTCGACGATCACGACCGGGCGGGCGTAGTGTCGGGCGGCCGCGCCGACCTGTTCGAACATCGAGCGGTCCCCGCCGGTGAGCGTGTCGAGGAAGTCCTCGACGGACTTGCGCTCGACGACTACTCGATCGGAGAGGACGTAGTCGCCGACCTCGAGGGTCTCGAGCCGCGTCGTCACGCCGTCGCGTCGCGAGAGGTCCCGCGCGATCCCCGAGTCGAGTTCGCGCTGGTCGACCACGACCTCGACAGTGCCGTCGTCGTTCCCGGCGGTGGCGACGACGGCCTCCTCGTCGTCCTCGGGCTCCGTGTCGGCGGCGGCCGTATCGGCCGCGTCGGCCGCTCCCGCGTCGGCGTCGTCGGCCGCTCCCGCGTCGGCGTCGGTCGACCCGTTCCCGGCGAACGCCGCGAGCCCGGACTGTCCTCCGTCGGCGCCCGCCTCCGGGGACTCTCCCGTCTCGCTCCCGTCGGCCGTCGTCACGCCCGTCGGTCCCTCGTCGGTGTCGGCCGGAGCGTCCCGGTCGGCCGACCCGTTCCCGGCGGCCGAGTCCGGACCCGTCCCCGACGCGTCCGGCGCACGCGACGTGTCCGCGGCCGAGAACGTCTCGAGACCGGCCTGCTCGCCCGTGTCGAGCTCGGCCTCGATGTCCCCCACCGCGCCCTTGAGTTTTCGAAGTTCTTCCTCCATCTTCTTCTCCTCGTTGCGGGACATCCAGTAGTAGGCCTCGTCGCGCGTGTCGTTGGCGATGAGGACGACCACCCGGCCCTCGCGCTGGCGGCCGGTCCGGCCCTTGCGCTGGATCGATCGGATCCCCTTCGGGACGGGCTCGTAGAACAGCACGAGGTCGACCTCCGGGACGTCCAGTCCCTCCTCGGCGACGCTCGTCGAGACGAGTACCTCGAATTCGCCGCCGCGGAAGCGGCCGAGGGTGTCCTTCTGTTCGGTCTGTGTCATCCCCTCGCTGCCCTCGGTGTCGCTCTGGCCGACGAACTTCTCGACGTCGAAGTGGTTGCCGAGGAACTCGGTGAGCGTCTCGGCGGTGTCCCGCGACTCGGTGAACACGATGACGCGGTCGCCGCCCTCGATGCCGAGTGTCTCCGCGAGGAGGATCCGTGCCCGGCGGAACTTCGGGTGGATGTCGTCGTACTCCTCGGCCCGGCGCATCGCCTCCTTGACCTTGGGCTCGCTCACGAACCGCTGGCCCGCCTTCGAGGCGCCGGAGGAACGGGCGGCGTTGCGCTGGCGCTCGAAGTACCGCCGGAGCGACTCGACCGACTGGGTCTCGACGTAGGTGACCGCCGTCCGGATCTTCCGCAACTCGGCGAGCAGGCTCATCGCCTTGTATCCCGAGGAGTCGTCGTCGTTCATCAGCTGGCGGGCCTTCGCCTGCATCTTCCGGAGTTCGCCCTCCGAGAGACTCGGGTCGGATTTGCGGGTCAGCCCGAGTTCGCGGAGCTTCTCGAGCCGGGACTCCACCACGGCCTGGAGTTCGTCGCGGATCTCCAGTATCTCCTCGGGCAGGTCGATCTGCTGCCAGTCGACGGTCGTCTCGTAGGTGTGCTCGTCGACGTCGGCGTCGGCCTCGGTCATCACCTCCACCTCCCGCAGCCCGAGGTTCCGACACACCCGGAGGATGGCCTCCTTGTCCCCGCCGGGCGAGGCGGACATCCCGGTGACGAGCGGGCGCTCGGCGTCGGCGTGGTAGCGCTCGGCGATGTAGTTGTAGGCGTAGTCGCCGGTCGCACGGTGACACTCGTCGAAGGTGAGGTGGGTCACGTCCGCGAGCGAGATGCGGTTGCCGATGAGGTCGTTCTCGACGACCTGCGGGGTGGCGACGACGACCCGCGCGTCCTCCCACAGCGCCGCCCGGTCGTCCGGCTTGACCTCGCCCGTGAACACGACGACCTCGTCGTCCGGTATCGTGAGCCCCTCGCGGTAGAACGCGGCGTGCTGTTCGACGAGGGGTTTGGTGGGCGCGAGGAGTAACGACTTCCCGCCGTACTCGTGGAGGCGGTGGGCGGTGACCAGTAACGACACCGCGGTCTTCCCGAGCCCGGTCGGGAGACAGACGAGGGTGTGCTCGGCGCTGGCCGCGTCCGCGAGTTCGAGCTGGTAGGCCCGGCGTTCGAGCAGCCCGGGCGTCACGAGCGGCCGGTCGACGAACGCCTCTCCGGCCGGGTCGGTCGCCGCCATTACTGGTACCGGCTACTGCCTCACCGCTAATGAGGCTTCGCAGGCCGGGGTGAAAGTGAACGACCGGACGCCGACCCGACACCCCTCGCTGCCTCCGAACACGCCCACGCTTAAGCCGTCCTCCCCCGAACCCCGCTCATGACCGTCTACGAGACGGACGTCCCGGGCATCGGGAAGAAGTTCGAACTGGACCTCGCGGGGAAGGCCCGCGCGGTCGTCCTCCTCCACCACGACGGCCGCGTCGAGGTCTTCCGGCGCGAATCCCCCGACGCCGACTCGGAGAAGGTGTTCGACCTCACGAGCCGGCAGGCCAACAGACTGGGGTCCATCCTCGAGGGGGCGTACTTCGAGACCGTCTCGACCGAAGAGCTGTCCGTGCCGCTCGGCGACGCCATCATCGAGTGGGT
>JBEPXB010000260.1:0-4990 GCA_041642135.1 Halobacteriales archaeon
GCGCTCGGCCTGGAGCCGCCGAAGGGGGTCTGGCTGACGGACCGATACCACACGCAGTACTACGACGAGGTGCCGGGCGTCTCCGTGGACAGGGGCGGGATGGTCTCGCTCTACCAAGACGGCGTGGACAAGGAGCTGTTCTACGAACTCGACGGCGACATCCACGTCATGGACCCGAACTTCCTCGTGAACCGGTTCAAGGGGTGGGAGGAGGCCGACGTGGCCGAGGTCGACGAGGAGATCGGCCCGCTGTTCGGCAACTGCATCTACGCCCAGCACTACCCCTGGCATTCGGACTACCGCTACTACACGCTGTACGAGGCCTTCGAGCGGCTGGCACAGGTGTTCCAGCGGACCGACCGGTACGAGGCGTTCGTCGGGGTCCACGACGAGTTCCAGGCCGCCCTCGCGCCGGTCGTCCCTGCCCCGGCCGATCGGCCGGAGGTGGGCGTACTCTGGGCGGTCGGCGACGAACCCGAGCAGTTCTATCCGTACGTCATCGGCGGCGGCACCGGGTTCAAACACCTCCGCGAACTCGGGGTGCGCGACGCCCTCGCCGAGTCGGACATCGAGGACTTCCACGGCAGTCGGGGCGCCATCGACCTCGAGACGCTGCTGGAGGTGGACCCGGAGGTGCTGCTGTTCCGCGGTCACGAACACCAGAGCGAGTCCGAGTTCCGCAGGACGGTCGTCGCCTTCCTCGAGGACCACGACACGGCGAACGAACTGACCGCCGTCCGGAACGGCGACGTCTACCGGGCCGGCGGGCTCTACCTCGGCCCCATCACGAACATGGTGCTGACCGAGCGGCTGGCCGGGGCGCTCTACGACCACGAGGGCGACCTGTTCGACCGCGATCGGGTCGCGGCGATAGCGGACGGGGGGCTCTGAGATGGCCGCGACGGGCACCGAGGAGGTGCTCGACCACGACGTGGTGGTGGTCGGCGGCGGCCCCGCGGGCTGTTCGGCGGCCGTCTTCACCGCCCGCGAGGGGCTCGATACGGTCGTCTTCGACCGCGGGAGTTCATCGCTCCGCCAGTGTGCGTACCTGGAGAACTACCTCGGGTTCCCCGCGGGCGTGGACATCGACACCGCCTACGACCTGTTCCACGACCACGTCCGGGAGGCCGGTGCCGAACTGGTCGACGACCTCGTCGAGTCGGTCGAGGTGCTCGACCCGGGCTTTCGGGTCGGGACCCAGGAGGACCGTGAACTGACCGCCCGAACGGTCCTCGCCGCGACGACGTACGATGACTCGTACCTCTGCCCGCTGCACGAGTCGTTCCCGCGCGTCCACGAGGGGGAGGACGAGCCCCGGTTCGACCGCGACCACCCGGACGACCACGGCCGGACCGCCGTCCAGGGGCTCTACGTCGCGGGGCCGCTCGCCGGGGTGGAGAGTCAGGTCGCCATCGCGGTCGGTCACGGCGCGCGCGTCGGGGTCGCCATCGTCACCGACCGCAACGAACGGGACGGTCTGTGGGCCGAGGTCGCCCGCCACACCGACTGGGTGGTGAAGCAGGGGCGCTACGAGGGCGAGGAGTGGCTGGAGAGCATCACCGACTACTACGGCGGGCGGGCCCCCGAGTCGGTCGACGAGGAGACGGCCCGCGAGCGCGCCCGTGAGGTCGCCGAGCGCCAGCAGGAGTGGCAGATGTCCGAGGCGGCGGTCGAACGCCGCCGCGCGGCTGGCCACCGCACGCTCGCGGCCCACCTCGACCCCGAGGCGGTGCTCGACGCCGTACCCGACGAGCGCATCCGCGAGTACGCCGCCGTGCTGGACGGTGTGGAGATCGACGGTGACGGCTGACCGCGGCTGTGAGCCGGAGTCGGCGGTCCCCGCCGGCGAGACCGGTGACCCGCCCGAGAGCCGCGCGATGCGCGTCCGGTGGTGGTGTACCGCCGCGACGTTCCGCGACCCCGCGGACCACCCTGTCCCCGAACGTCCCGAGTGGACCGTCTACCGCGAGGAGGACGGCGCGCCCGCGTTCGGCGAGGGGGCGAGCGGTTCCGCCCGGCCGGACCGCCCGTGCGGGTGCGTCCGTGAGGCTCGTCCCGGACCACAACTCACAAGTCGTCTTAGGCGGACCTAAATCCAAGATGGAGGGAGACGGTGGCGACCGAGTCTGAGACCGAGACGGGCGCCCGCTACGGCGACCGGTTCGGCTGGCTCGACCGCTCGCTCGCGCTGACGTGCGTCGGCGGGCTGGCGGTGACGGTGCTGGCCGGGCTGATCCAGGTCAGCTACGGGACGTTCTCCATGTCGGTCGTCCAGGCGTGGCGCGCCGTGCTGGACCCGCTGGTCTGGACGAACCCGGGCGTACTCGTCTCCTTCCTCCTCGGCGACGGTCTCGCCGCGTCGCTCGGCCTCGCGACCGAGGTCGACCTCCCGAAGGAGACGCTCATCGTGTGGAACATCCGTCTCCCCCGGGTGGTCGTCGCGGCGTTCGTCGGCTTCAACCTCGCCGTCTCGGGGGCCATCTTCCAGGCGGTCACGCGGAACGAACTCGCCAGCCCGTTCGTCCTCGGTGTCTCCTCGGGCGCGGGGTTCGCGGTGCTGGTGACGCTCGTCCTCCTCCCGGCGTTCGCGGCGCTCCTCCCGCTCACCGCGGCGCTCGGCGGCACCGCCGCTTTCCTCACGGTCTACGCCATCGCGTGGAAGGGAGGGACCTCGCCCGTTCGTCTCGTCCTCGCCGGCGTCATCGTCGGGACCGTCCTGAACTCGCTCCAGACGGGACTGTTCTTCTTCGCCGGCGATATCGGGACCGTGCAGGCGGCCATCGCCTGGACCACCGGGTCGCTGACCGGCGTCGACTGGGAGCAGGTCCGCACGGTGTGGCCGGCCACGCTCCTCGTCGTCGTGCCGGGGCTGGTCCTCGGCGCCCGGCAACTGAACGTCCTCCTGCTGGGGGAGGGTACCGCGAGTGCGCTCGGGATGCGCGTCGAGCGGACCCGCTTTCTCCTCTCCGCGCTGGCCATCGTCGCCGCGGCTGCGAGCGTCGCCGTCGCCGGCATCGTCGGCTTCGTCGGCCTCATCGTCCCGCACGCCGTGCGGGTGCTGGTCGGCGGCGACCACAAGCGCCTGCTCGTCGGCTGTGCGTTCCTCGGGCCGGCGCTGCTCGTCGGCGCCGACCTCGGGGCGCGCCTGTTCTTCGAGGTGGTGTTCGGCTCCCCGACGCAGTTGCCGGTCGGCATCGTCACCGGCATCGTCGGCGGGCCCTACTTCCTCTACCTGATGCGGCGACGCCAGTCGCTGGGTGAGCTATGAGCCGGAGCGACACCCCCTCGACGGACGGCACGGGGACCGGAACGGACGGGTCGGACCCCGTCGACCTCGTGGGGCGCGACCTCGCGGTCGGCTACCCGGACACCGACGAGCCCGTCGTCGAGTGCGAACGGGTCGTGCTCCCCGCCGGCGAGGTGACGGCCCTGGTCGGCCCGAACGGCTCCGGGAAGTCGACGCTGCTGAAGTCGCTCGCCGGCCAGCTGGAGCCGTGGGCCGGCGACGTCGAACTCGACGGGGAGGACGTCTACGCGATGGTCGAAAAGCGCCGGGCGCGACGGCTCGGCCTGCTCTCACAGGAGCGTTCCTCCCCAGGGTCGCTCAGCGTCGAGGAGCTCGTGCTCCACGGTCGGTACCCCCACCGGGGATTCCTCGAAGCCGTCACCGACGCCGACCGCGAGGCCGTCGAGCAGGCCATCGACCACGCGGGGGTGGGCCACCTCCGCGGGCGCGAACTGGGCCAGCTCTCCGGGGGCCAGAAGCAGCTCGCCTGGATCGCCATGACGCTCGCCCAGGAGACCGACGTCCTCCTCCTCGACGAGCCGACGACGTTCCTGGACCTGCGCCACCAGCTGAGCGTGCTGGAGACGGTCCGGGCGCTGAACCGCGACCGAGGGGTCACCGTCGGAGTCGTCCTCCACGACGTCTCGCAGGCGGCCCGGTTCGCCGACAACCTCGTCGCGCTCAGGGACGGCACCCCCTACGACTGGGGGCCGCCCGACGAGGTCGTCACCGAGGACCTGCTGGCGGACGTGTTCGGCGTCGAGGCGTCCGTCGGCCCCGGGGTCGAGGGCCCGACCATCCACCCGCACCGCCCGCTTTCCGACGGAGGGTGAGCCGTTCCCGGACGGGAGGCCTCCCGTCCGCCGACGTGGTCGACGGAGCGGTAATCGGTGGATTGAAGTTGTTTTAGGCTAGCCTAAACATGCGGTGGGCATCACCTGGGATCCACCATCTCTCACCACCGCGTTCTCGGGGAGCGTCTGTCCCACGCCTCCCGACTCTCGTGGCACACACTCAATCCACGGTCCGCTCGACGTACTCGACGGCCTCGAGCGGCGTCGCCACGGCCCGGAACCCGTCGAACGCCGAGCAGTCGTGTGTCCCGAGCCCCGCCACCGGCCGGTCGTAGACGAACGCCAGTCCGAGTTCCGAGAGCGTCCCCGCGGCGCCGTCGACGGCGATACAGGCCGCCCCGTTCAGCACGACGAGCGCGTTGCGGGCGTCGCCCATCCCCGTCGCGATACCCGTCCCGACCCACTCGTTGCCCGCGGCCGGGTCGGTACCTTTCAGGATCCCGACGGTGTGGCCGCCGGCCTCGCTCGCGCCGCGACAGGCCGCCTCCATCACGCCGCCGTAGCCGCCACAGACCACCTCGTGGTCCCGCTCGGCGAGCAGGCGGCCCACCTCGCGCGCCTCCTCGTAGGTCCCCTCCTCCACCTCGCTCCCACCGATGACACTCACGCGCATGGCCGGTCCGACGAACGGCCGGGACAAGCGGCTGTCGCTCGCGGGATGGGCTCCGCCCTCGAAGTCACGAAATCCACACCGATATCAGATATATACGATCGATGTCGGAGATCTACCACTCCATACCGCCGTTCACCGCGAGTATCTGTCCGGTCATGTAGCTCGAGTCCTCGCTGGCGAGGAACCGGACGATGCCGGCGACGTCCTCGACCTCCGCGAACCTGCCCAGGGGGATGC
>JBEPXB010000261.1:0-4989 GCA_041642135.1 Halobacteriales archaeon
ACGCGGTCGACCGTTCGCTCGTCCGGGCGTCCGCGACCAGCTCCTCGGCGAACTCGACGCCGAGTTCGAGACACTCGTCGGTCCCGCCGGCGTCCTGTATCGAGAGTTCGCGGACGGGAACACCCAGGTCGGCCATCTCGGCGGCCACCTCGTCACTCTGGAGCACCTCACAGCCCAGGCCGACGACGACCGTTCCCGCGACGTTGGGGTTCGTCCCCAGTCCCAGGAACGTCCGCCGGGTCTGTTCGTTGTCGGCCCCGATCTGCGCACAGCCGTGGTCGTGGGGTGCGCTGACCGCCTCCGGGACGCGGTCGGCGATGCGGTCGGCGACGACGTGCGAACAGATGACCGACGGGAGGACGAGCACCCGGTTCCGGGTGCCGGTCCCGCGCTCGCGGCGGTCGTAGCCGGTGAACGTCCCCTCGCGGCCGACGGACCCGGCCGCCCTTGCACCCTGGCTCACGCCGGCTCACCCCCGCGTTCCCGCAGGTCGCCGCGACCGCGCGTGCTCTCGACGTTGTGGACGTGGACCCAGGCACCGGGTTCGATGTCCTCGGTCGCCCGGCCGATGACGTAGCCGTACTTGGTTATATCCTCGCCCGCGGCGATGCGCTGGAGGGCGAACTTGTGGCCGAACGGGACCTCGTCGGCCAGCTCGAACGATCCTCCCTCGAACGCCAGGCGGTGGCCGGCCTCGAGGTCGTCGAGCGCAGTCGCCACCGTGTCCTCGGGCGTCATCCGGAGGGCGGCCCCGTCGAGCACCTCGCCCTTCATCCGCGAGCCTCCAGTTCGGCGAGTTCGTTGGGCATGATCTCGTTGACGGCGAACTCCTCGAGCCGGCGGCGCTCGGCCTCGGTGGGTCGGCCGTCGGCGACCGCGAGCAGCGTCTCGTACACCCGCCCGCCGACAGTCTCGAGGGACTCGCCGTCGATGACCGTGCTCGCGTTCACGTCCATGTTGTTCGCCATCCGCTCGTACGTCTTCGGGTTGCCCGTCACCTTGATCACCGGGGCGATGGGGTTGCCGGTGGTCGAGCCCCGTCCCGTCGTGAACGCGATCACCTGTGCGCCGCCGGCGACCTTCCCGACGACGCTCTCGACGTCGTAGCCCGGCGTGTCCATCAGCACCAGCCCGCCACCCACCGGGAGGTCCTCGGCGTAGTCGACCATCCCCCGGACCGGCGTGGTCCCGCCCTTCGAGATGGCGCCGAGGCTCTTCTCCTCGATGGTCGTCAGCCCGCCCTCCTGGTTGCCCGGCGAGGGCTGGGCGCCCCGGATGTCCGTCCCCATGAGGTCGGCGAGCTTCTCGCGGCGGTCGACGCGGTCGAGTAGACGCTCGCGCACCTCGTCGTCCACACACCGCTCGGCGAGGACGTGCTCGGCGCCGATGAACTCCGGCGTCTCCGAGAAGCAGGCAGTACCGCCGTGCTCGACGAGGCGGTCGCAGGCCTCTCCCACTGCGGGATTGGCGGCGATGCCGCTCGTCGCGTCGCTCCCGCCGCACTCGACGCCGAACACCAGTTCGGAGGCGTCGGCCTCCTCGCGCCGGGCGTCCTCGGCCGCCCCGTTCAGCCCCTCGAGGGTCTCGGCACCGCGCTCGAGCGAGCCGCTCGTCCCGCCCACCTCGCGGATGGTGAGTGTCTCTACGGCCTTGCCCGTCTCGGCGATCCGGTCGGCCAGACCCTCCGCGTCGATCTCCTCGGTCCCGAGTTCGACCACCAGCGCGGCCCCCACGTTCGGGTTCCGTCCCACGCCGGCGAGGACGCGCTCGGTCTGTCTCCGGGTGGCTTCCGGCTGGCTCGTCCCCATCTGGTGTGGCGTCGCGCGCGCCCAGGCCCCCGCGTCGCTCGCGAGCCTCGAGGCGACGCTGCTCGCGGCGACGGAGGTGGGGACGACCGCGACGTGGTTCCGTACCCCGACCCGTCCGTCCTCCCGTCTGTACCCCGTGAACGTCGGCGGTGTACTCATTCCATCGTGGGTTGGTAACTCCCGGACATAGTTCTTCCCACGGTCCGGTCCGTCCGGGGATCGGCGGGCGGGACGACGACGGTCCAGGCGGGAGCATAGTCGGGTGGGATCGAAAGGCGCGGGGCGCTCGCGGTTTTCTTCCGGTACTGTCCGGACGTGGGATGACCCGTCGAATCGTGCCGGCGACCCGTTCGAAAGTCCCCGTTGGGGGGGCACGAAGGTATCGCGGCGGCGAATCAACCACGCGCGACTCCGTTCGGTTCTCCCCGAAGAAGGTTCCAGTTCACCCGACATCTCCGGCCACCACTCCTAGTCCCGTCCGAGTCCTTTTCCTCGGACGCCGAGAACCCCGTCCATGACACTCGACGCGCTCGTCGTCGCCGACGACCTCACGGGAGCGATGGACACGGGCCACGAGTTCGCCGCGCGCGGCCAGCGGACGACCGTCGCGGTCGGCGAGGGCGGCGCCCGCCCGGAGAGCGGGGTGCTCGTGGTGAACACCGACTCGCGGTACCTCCCCGCCGACGAGGCCCGGGCGGCCGTCGAGGGGGTCGTGCGGGGTACCACGGCCCGAATCCTCTACAAGAAGGTCGACTCGACGCTCAGGGGAAATCTCGTCGCGGAGATCGAGGCGGCGTTCGACGCGAGCGGGCGCGACTGCGCGCTCGTGGCGCCCGCGTTCCCCGCCGGCGGTCGTCTCACGGCCTGCGGGTACCACCTCGTCGACGGGACGCTCGTGACCGACACCGCCGCCGGGCAGGACCCCGAGAAGCCGGTGGCGTCGCCCCACCTCCCGACACTGCTCGCCGACGCCGACCGACCGGTACGCCACGTCGGCGTCGAGACCGTCGCGCGGGGCGCCGGGGCGGTCGCCGACGTCCTCCGGGACGCCGACGGGTCGATACTCGCCTGCGACGCGGTCCACGACGACCACCTCGCCGCGCTCGCCCGAGGGGCAACACAGTCGGGACGTGACGTCGTCTACGTCGGGAGCGCGGGGCTCGCGGGCGCCATAGAGCTCCCGGACAGGGCGGCGACGGCCACGGTGGAGGGGTCCCAGCCGCCGACGGACGCCCGCGTCCTCGGCATCGCGGGGAGTGCGAGTCCGACGACCGTCGAGCAGTTGCGGACCGTTCCGAGCGAGCGGATCGTCCAGCTCGACGGCGAACTGGCGGCCACCGACCCCGCGGCAGCGGCAGAGAGAACCGCGGAACGGGCCCTCGAACTGCTCGAGTCCGGGGGGAGCGCGGTCGTCGCGTCCGTGCTCGAGACGGGCGACATCGACCGGGCGTTGCGTGCGGGCCGCGAGGCCGGCGTCGACCCAGAGCGGGTCCGCGAGCGGGTCGCCGAGAGCCTCGCACTGGTGGCGACGCGGGTCTGGGAGCACGACCCGCCCGACGGGCTGTTCGTGACCGGCGGCGCGGTCGCCGGCCGGGTGTTCGACGCGCTCGGGGCGACCGGCGTCCGGCTGACGGGCGAGGCGGTCGAGGCGGGCGTTCCGGTGGGCCACGTCCTCGACGGGACCGCCGCCGGAACCCGGGTCGTCACGAAGGCCGGGGCGTTCGGCGGCGAACGGACAATCGTTAATTGCCTCGCCCGTCTCGGGGGGAGCGATGGAGGGTAAACCAGTCGTCGCCGTCACGATGGGCGATCCGGCCGGCGTCGGCGCCGAAGTGGTGGTGAAAGCGTTCGAGGCCGCCCGCGAGTACGCCCGGCCCGTCGTCGTCGGCGACGCGTCGGTCATGGCCGAGGCGGTCCGTTTCTGCGGGAGCGACCTGTCGATCAGGGCCGTCGACTCCGTCGAGGCCGGACTCGAGATTGGGGACGATATCCCGGTGCTCGACCTCGACAACGTCGAGAACCTGGAGTACGGGGTCGTCCGCGAGGACTACGGGCGGGCGAGCCTCGCGTACGTCGAGACGGCGATCGACCTCGCCATCGAAGGAGTTGTCGACGCCATCGCGACGGCGCCGATCAACAAGCAGGCGACGCGGCTCGCGGGCGCCGAACACGCCGGCCACACGGGGCTGCTCGCCGCCCGCACGGGCGTGGAGGACTACTCGATGATGCTCGTCGAGGAGCCGCTCCGGGTGACCCACGTGAGCACGCACGTCCCGCTGCGGGAGGCGTGTGACCTCGTCACGACGGAGTCGGTCGGGTCGACCATCGACGTCACCCACGGGGCGCTCCGGGACCTCGGCATCGAGGAGCCGAGCATCGCCGTGGCGGGGCTGAACCCACACGCGAGCGACGGCGGGCTGATGGGCGAGGAGGACGACGCCGAGATCCGGCCGGCCGTCGAGGCCGCCCGCGAGCGGGGCATCGACGCGCACGGGCCGGAGTCCCCGGACACCGTCTACGTTCGGGCGGCGGGCGGGGAGTTCGACTGTGTGGTCTCGATGTACCACGACCAGGGCCACATCCCCATCAAGATGCTCGGTTTCGGCTCCGACGGTGCCGTGAGCGGCGTCAACGTCACCGTCGGCCTCCCGATCGTCCGGACGAGCGTCGACCACGGGACGGCCTTCGACATCGCGGGCGAGGGGATCGCCTCGGAGACCAGCATGGTCGACGCGGTCCGCATCGCCGCCCGACTCGCGGCGGCACGCGAGCGGTAGTAGGCGTTCAGCGTCGTATTCGGCGTTAGGATCCGTTGTCGCGCGGTACACTTACAAATAGTTCGATTACATCCTGGATCGATCGACGTTCGTACACCTATATGGATGTATTGTCCCGCTTCGATCCGTAGACGCTTCCGAACACTCGTTCGGCCATACTGAACTGCCGTTTTATTACTCTCGAGGTGCTGGAGTGACCCATGACGAACAAGGACGCGGCGACGGTCGGGGCGACCGAGACGACGCTCCGGGTTCTCGAGACGCTGAAGGGACTGGATGGAGCCGGCGTCACGGAGGTCGCGGACCGGCTCGACCTGCCCAAGAGCACCGTCCACAACCACGTCTCGACCCTCCTGAAGAACGAGTACGTCGTGAAGGAGGGGAGCACCTACCGCGTGGGCCTG
>JBEPXB010000262.1:0-4972 GCA_041642135.1 Halobacteriales archaeon
CATCGGGACGCACGACCGTATCAGTCGGCGTCCTCGCGTCCTTCCGGTGCGGGCTCCGTCGAGCCGTCCTCCGTGTCGCTCGCGGACGCTGACCGGTCGACGAGGAACCTGCGCCGGGCGCGGCTTCCGAGTTGTGCGGCGAGGTAGCCGGCGATCGCGACGAGGACGATGGTCCCGCCGGCCGCGACGTCGTAGCGGTAGGACAGCGTCACGCCGACGACGGTGGCGAACCCTCCAGCCCCGACCGCCGCGAGGAGCGACCGCTTGAACCCGTTCACCGGGGTCGCGGTGGCCACCGGGATCACCAGCATCGCGGCGACGAGGATGACGCCCATGATCTGCATCGCACCGACGACGACGACCGCCGTCAGGACTGCGAGCAGCCGGTTGTAGCGCGCGACGTCGAGTCCGGCGGCACGGGCGCCGACCTCGTCGAAGGTCACGTAGAGCAGCGGGCGGTAGGCGACGGCGACCACGGCGCCGACGACCACGCTCGTGACGAGCAGGACCGCGGCGTTCGCCCGGGAGACCGTCGCCAGGGACCCGAAGAGGTAGGCGTTGATGCCGACGGCTATCCCGCCGTCGGTCGCGGTGATCAGCACGCTCCCGACCGCGAACGAACCGGTCAGGACGATCGCCAGGGACGTGTCCCGGTACGCGTCGGCGTAGTCGACGAGCGCCTGGACGAGCAGGGCGGCGACGGCGGCGACGGCCAGCGCCGTCAGCAGTGGCGGGACCGTCAGGGAGAGGACCGCGTTCGCGAACAGGCCCGCCGCGACGCCCGCGAACGCCGAGTGGGCCAGCGTGTCGCCGATCATCGCCATCTCCCGGTGGACGAGGAAGCCCCCGACGAGCGGCCCGATCAGCGCGATACAGACCGCCACGAGGTAGGCCCGCTGCATGAACGGGAACCCGAGCACCTCGACCCCGGTTGTCTCGGCGACGAGGTCCAGTCCAGCCCCCCAGACGTCGTCCAGGAGGACCTCCAGCATCCGGTCGACGGCTCCGGCGAGGGCGAGCGGTCCGGAGAGCGCGAGCGACGGGCCCATCAGTGGTCGTGGCGGACGACCCGTCGGGAGCCCCCGTAGGCGTCGGCCAGTGCGTCGGTCTCGAGGAACGTCTCCGGGTCGCCGTGGAAGAACAGTTCCCGGTCGAGACAGGCGATCTCGGAGGCGTGGGTCGTCACGACGCCGACGTCGTGTTCGATCAGGACGACAGTGAGCCCCTCCTCGTTCAGTTCGCCGAGCAGGTCGTAGAACGCCTCGCGGGAGTCGGCGTCGACCCCGACGGTCGGCTCGTCGAGCGCGAGCAGGTCCGCCTCCGAGGCGAGCGACCGGGCGATGAACACGCGCTGGCGCTGGCCGCCCGAGAGACGTCCGACGCGACGGTCGGCGAGGTCGGCTATTCCGACCCGCTCGAGTGCCGCGTCGATCGCCCGGCGGTCCGTCTCGGAGAACCGACCCGTCCACCGGTGGGGATACCGACCCATGCGGACCGCCTCCCCGACGGTGACCGGCATGCCCTCCTTCGCGTTCGTCACGTCCTGTGGGACGTACCCGACCCGCTCGCCGTCGTCGAAGGCGTGGGCGGGTTCGCCGAACAGCCGGACCGAGCCCGCGTCGGGGCGGCGAAGCCCGATCATCAGTTCGAGCAGCGTCGTCTTCCCCGAACCGTTCGGGCCCAGCAGCCCCAGGAAATCGCCCTCTGCGACGTCGAGCGAGATCCCCTCGAGGACCGGTCGGCCGGCGTACGCGAACGTGGCGTCGCGGACCTCGACGACGGTCATCGCGCCTCCAGTGCCCGCCGCAGCGTCGGGAGGTTCACGTTCTCCATCACCTCGAGATACCCCCAGTCGTTCTCCGCCCACGCCTCGGTCAGGCCGGGCATCGCCGTCAGCGGCAGGACCGCCTCGGCGTCGGTCTCGGCGACCAGCTGGTCGGCGGCCCGCCGGGACTCGAGCGGGTCCGCACAGACGTATCGCAGGTCGTGGGCGTCGATGACCGACTGTGCGCGCTCGATGTCCCTCGGCGTCGGGCGGTCGTCGGGCGAGACGTCCGTGAGCGCCTCGATCCCGACGCCGTAACGGTCGCCGAGGTACCCGAACGAGTCGTGTCCGGCGACGAGGATCACGTCCTTCGACGCGTCGGCGACCGTCGAACCGATCCGGTCGTGGAGTTCCTCCAGCGCCCCGCGGAGGGTCTCGGCGTTGTCCGCGTACGCGTCGGCACCCCCGGCGTCGACGTCGACCAGTCCCCGACGGACGTTCCCGACCGCCTCCCCGACCCGCAACGGGTCCATCCAGAAGTGCGGGTCCATCCCCTCGCCGTGCTCGTTGTCGTCGTGGTCGTCCTCGTCCCGGTGATCGTCGTGTCCGCCCCCTGCCTCCAGCAGTTCGAGGCCGGCGCTCACGTCGACGGTAGTGACTTCCGAGCCGTCCGCCCGGAGGTCGGCCCTGATGTCGTCGACCCACGGCTGGAACCCCGGCATCCCGTGGACGAACAGGTCCGCGTTCTCGATCTCCTCGCGTACCCTCGGCCCCGGCTCCCAGCCGTGACCGTGCTGTCCGATCGGGACGAGAAGGCTCGCGTCCGCGGCGTCCCCGGCGACCCCGGAGGCGAGGTCCCCGAAGACGAAGAACGACGCCTGCGCGGTCGGCGAACCCGACCCGGAGCCTCGACCGCCGACCGTGTCGCCGGTACAACCAGCCAGGGCGCCCGTCCCGAGCGCTCCGACCGTCCCCATCAGGAGTCGTCGTCTGGTGAACCCCATATGCGATTAACAACTGATCATGAGAATATAATAAATTTACTTTTCACCGGCGGTGGCAATAATAACATTTCGAATACAGTATCCGGCTACCCCTGCCGCCGCGGTCGCGACGGCAGCGCGACCGGGCCCGACCGTCAGTCCCGGAGGAGCGCCGCGCCGCCCGTCACGGTTCGGACCTGCGAGCGACCGACGTCGTCCTTCGGCACGTGTCGTTCCACCCACGAACACGACGGCGACCGGGCCCCCTGGATCACGGCCTTCGAGTCGGGCGTTCCCCGAGCGAGGAACCCGCGGGCCTTTTGTCGGTCCGGGGCTCACGCCCGGTAATGACCGACGACGTACGCGAACGCGTCGACGCGGCGATCCGCGAACGACGCGAACGCGTGAACGAGGGGATACGGAAACAGCTCCCGGTCCGGCATCCCGAGCGGCTCTACCGGGCCTCCCGTTATCTGCTCGACGCCGGTGGCAAGCGGCTCCGACCGACCGTCCTCCTGCTGGCGGCAGAGGGCGTGACGGACACGCCACCGCTCTCGGCGGACTACCGCTCGTTCCCCGACGTCGGCGGCGAGCCCATCGACGTGCTCTCGGCGGCGGTGAGCATCGAGACCATCCAGTCGTTCACGCTCATCCACGACGACATCATGGACGACGACGACATGCGGCGGGGAGTGCCGTCGGTCCACCGGGAGTTCGACCTCGAGACGGCCATTCTCGCGGGGGACACGCTCTACTCGAAGGCGTTCGAGATGATGCTGGAGACGGGGGCGCCGGCCGACCGCTCCGTTCGGGCCCTCTCGGAGCTCGCCACCACGTGTACCAGCATCTGCGAGGGGCAGGCGCTCGACGTCGATTTCGAGCGGGGGAGCGAGGTGACCGTCGAGGAGTACCTCGAGATGGTGGAGTGGAAGACGGCGGTCCTGTACGCCGCCGCCGCGTCCATCCCGGCGATACTGCTCGGTGCCGACGACGACGTCGTGGGGGCGCTCACGCAGTACGGCCTCGACGTCGGCCGGGCGTTCCAGATACAGGACGACCTGCTCGACCTGACCACGCCCTCGGAGGAGCTGGGCAAGACCCGGGGCTCCGACCTCGTGGAGGGCAAGCGGACGCTCATCACGCTCCACGCGCGACAGCAGGGGGTCGACGTCGACTCGCTGGTCGACGCCGACTCCGTCGAGACGGTCGACGAGGCGGCCATCGAGGCCGCGGTGGCGGAGCTCCGCGAGGCCGGCAGCATCGACTTCGCCCGCCGGACCGCGCTCGACCTCATCGAGGACGGGAAGGCCCGACTCGACGTGCTCCCGGGAAACGAACCAGTGACGCTCCTCCGGGGCATCGCCGACTACCTCGTCGAGCGGACGTACTGAGTGTCGCCGGGCGGTCACGTACGTCCTCGTCTGCTTGAGTGTCACCGGGCGGCCACATACGTGCTCGTCTACTGGTCGTCGTTCGTCACCGGGCGCTCTCTTCCCCGTCACGCTCGCACTCCATAGTCGCCGGTGGCCGCGTACGGGCCCGGATCGAAGGGGGATTCGGACCGCACCGGAGGATTCGGACCGCACCGAACGCCCCGGAGCGTGGCCGCCCCGTCGACGGATTCTCCGACGAGAACGGATCGCCGGCACGACCCGCACCGGTCTTCAGAGAGGGAGGAACTCCCAGTAGCCCAGCTGGAGGACGAACACCACCGCAACGGCGGTCACGAGCGTGTAGTGGACCCGCCCGGGGAAGGTCCAGTAGCCCTCGCGCCACGCGAGGGCGGCGAACCCGACGCTCGCTGCGGCGAGGAGGGCGAGCAGGACCGGTACGACCGAGATGGCGGCGAGTATCGGTGATCCACCGGAGACGAGCGTCACGAGGTCCCCCGCGCCGACGGCGACGGCGCCCACCAGCACGAGCGCGAGCAGGCCGTAGAGCGCGAGGACGGCACGGGCGACCCTCGGTCGGCGCTCGGTCGCCGGCCGGTCGCGGTAGCGCCGCCAGGCCGCGGTCCCGACGTAGAGGACGACTGTCGAGAGCGCCACGAGCAGCGCGAGGCCCGCCAGCGCGACGTTGAGTATCGGGTCGCCCGCTACACCGACGCGCGGATACGCGACGAACGGCGACCCGTCGAAGAACAGGGTGGTTGCGCGGCCCCCGTCAGTCCGGAAAGCCATCGTCCGATCCCCGTCGACCTCGGCGAACGTCCGCTCGCCGACCG
>JBEPXB010000263.1:0-4951 GCA_041642135.1 Halobacteriales archaeon
CACGAACCCGGTATCGCCTCGCCGGACCCCGTTCGGCAGGCGAGACGTTGCCTTCGAGGACGGGGGCCCGACCCGCTGTCCTGCGGAGGAATCCTTGCCCCTCAGGGCGAGGAGGATGTCAATCGTAGCCCGACCGCTGAACGGCACACGGCCACCTGTCGCGGGGCACGGCAGCTCATACGGACTGTTGTGACGATTTACCGGCAGATCACACGGACGGGATCAGTGATCGGCGCTGAAGGACTACAACAGTCCGTATCAGTCGTTCCGGACGGGGGACGCGTCGGCGTCGGTTTCCGCCTCGCTCGCCTCCTCGACCGCGCGGGTGAGCGAGACGTTCAGCAGGAGCGTCGACACGACGCCGCCGACGATCGTGACCGCGTTCTTCACCGCGTGGTCGACGATGGCGACCGCGAGCGCGACGTACGGCGTCAGCACCGGGTCGGCCGTGAGCCCGACGACGATGATCGTGAACGCCCCCTCGTAGAGGCCGAGGCCGCCGGGCGAGAGCGGGAGCACCTTCGCGAGGTTGCCGACGCTCACCGCGAAGAAACCGACGGCGACGACCGCGGCGGTCAGGTTCACGCCGAACGCCGCGAAGACGGCGAGCGCGGTCACGACGTCGATCACCCAGACGAGGAGGCTCGAGACGCCCACGCGGGCGAACGCGCCACGGTCGCCCGCGACCGTCTGGATGTCGCCGACGAACTGGCCGATCACCCCCGAGACGTAGTCGGCGTAGGAGTCGTCGCTGATCCGCGTGATCGCGCGGTGGACGAGGTCGGTGTCCCGGCGCGCGCTGGCGACGATCACCCCGACCGCGAGGACGGCCAGCGCGCCGACGAACGCCGCGACCCGGATGGCGGTCCGGGCGGCCCCGGCGGGGTCGACGGTCTCCCCGCCGATACTGATCGTGCCGACGTCGGCGGCGATGGCCGAGGCGACGTCGCCCACCCCGCCGGCCAGGACGAGGCCGACGAGGACCGTCCCGGCGAGGACGGTGATCGACAGCAGGTCGAACACCCGCTCGACCGCCAGCGACGCGAAGCCCGTTGGATAGGGGATCGAGCGTCGGGCCTTCACGACGTACGCGCGGACGGCGTCGCCGGCACGGGCCGGGAAGACGAGGTTCCCGGTTTGAGAGATGAATATCGCGCCGGTGAGAAAGCCGACCCGCTCTCGATAGCCGAGTTCGGCCAGGATGTCGCGGTAGCGGACACCACGGAGGGGCCAGGAGACGACGTAGACCAGCGCCGCCACCCCGACGAGCACGGGGTCGGCGCCGACGATGGCGTCGAGCACCGCGTCGGGATCGAGGTAGAGCGTCATCAGCGCCAGCGCGACGAGCACCAGGAGGGTGCCGCCGGTGAGGGTGATCCGGCGGGTGATCCGCGGCGAGACCGACAGCTCCCACCAGGTTCTGAGGACCTGTGAACCCATCCCGAGGACGTCCCGGACGAGGTCGACCTTCGTGTCGCCCTTGGGCTCCCAGTCGACGGGGAATTCCTTCACCTCGTAGCCGCGGCGCTGGGCCTTCACCAGTACCTCGGTGTCCCAGAACCAGTGGTCGTCGTGCACGGCGGGCAGGAGTGCGAACAGCGCCTCGCGGTCGAACGCCTTGAACCCGCACTGGTGGTCCCGGAGGGAAGAGCGGAGCACCAGTCGGACGAGCGTGTTGTACCCGTCGGAGGCGACGCCGCGTTCGGTCTCGCGGGGCTGTTTCGCCCCGGGGATCCGCCGCGAACCGGTCGCCACGTCGTAGCCCTCGGTTCTGATGCTCTCGACCAGTTCTTCGAGGTGGCTCATGTCCGTCGCCAGATCCGTGTCGTAGTAGACGAGGGTGTCGCCCCGGGCAGCCCGGAACGCGCGTTCGAGCGCGCCGCCGCGGCCCAGCCGCTCGTCGCTGTGGACGTGCCGGACCCGGGGGTCCTCGCGGGCGAGGCGGTCGGCGATCTCGGGCGTTCGGTCCGAACAGCCGTCCTCGGCGACGATCACCTCGAAGCTCCCCGCGGGGAGGAACCCGGCGAGCGTCTCGATGGAGACCCGGACCGTCCCCTCGATGGTCCCCTCCTCGTCGTACGCGGGGAGGACGACGCTCACCTCGACGTCGCTCATCGTCGGTGGGTGGTCGCGGCGGGGTAAGTGCCTTCCCTTCCGCTCGACGGTCGCTCCATCGTCCCGTTCATACGGTCGTGCGTCGTCTTTTGCCGGCGCTAACCGACCCCGTCCGGGTGATCGCCGGTACATCGTTACGCACGACCGTGTCAGTCGGCCGTCCCCGGGGTCCGGACGGCGAGGAACCGCTCGGCGACCGTCGGGTCGAGGTCGACCTCCGCGGGCGAGGCGTAGGGCCGTCCGACCACGATGTCCCCGGCCAGTCCCTTCCCGATGCCGGGGATCGCCCGGAGCTCCTTCAGACTCGCCTCGTTCGCGTCCAGCGGATAGGGTACGCCCGTCACCGAGCGGTAGCCGTGGTCCGTGACCGCGACGTCGAGAGTCCGGCCGAGTTCGCGCTCGCCGGGGATGCCCACGAGCAGGGGATACGTGCCGAGCTGCCGGCCGAACGTCCTGCCGTCCTGGTGGTACTCGAGGTGGACGTCCGGAAGGACCGTACCGGGCGGGGCTACCCGTTTCAACATCGGGTTGTCGAACTCCTCGCGGATCCGCCGCTTGTAGGGTTTGAACTGCTTCCTGTGTTCCTTCGCGATGTCGGCACCCGTCTCGGCCATCTCGGTGCCGGCGAACGCCATCACCTGCCGGACGTTCACCCGCCGGACCATCAGCCCCTCCTCGAGTACCCGACGGAGGAACTCGAGGTTGTGCTCGTAGGTCTCGGGGCGCTCGCCCTGCAGGCCGTGGACGAGGTTGATGCCGGGGAGGAGTTTGGGGAGCCGTCGGGGAGCCGAATCGCCGAAACTGGGTGCGTCTCCGGGCGATTCACCCGGTCGCCACCCGCCCTCCTCGTTGACCACCCGGACCGCCTCCAGACACTCCTCGGCCGTGACGAGCAGGTTGTTCCGCTCCTGAACCACTGGGTCGGCCGACTCGAGTCCGAACGCCGCCGTGTCCCCCGCCGTGTTGTGCTCGGCGATGATACGGATGCCCTCGCGAGACTTCTCGGGATACTCGACGATCGTCACCGGATTCATGTTGTCGAGGTGGAGCGTCTGCAGGTCGGGGGCCACCTCGCGGATGCCCGCGTAGAGTTCGCGCAGCGCGTCGGGGTTGGGCGCCTCGCCGTCGCCGCCGAACGCGAGGATGTCCGCCTGCCGACCCAGCCGGAAGTGCCGGACCCCACGGTCGTAGAGCTGCCCCACCTCCCGGACGACTGACTCGGCCGACCGGAACGCGGGGTTGCCGTACAGCGGCTCCGTACAGAACGAGCAGCGGTAGGCACAGCCCCGCGAGGTCTCCATCTCCGCGATGAGGTAGTCGGGGTGGTTCGGGTGCCCCTCGACGACGAACGCGCCCTTCGCGCCCCAGCGGTCGATCTCCTCGTTGTCCCGGACGCGGTCGCCGAACCCCTCCAATCCACTGCGAACGAGGTCGTGTGCGGCCGCCTCGATATCGCCCTTCGCGACGAACTCGTAGTCGAGGTCGTCGCGTTCCGTATCTTGGGCGCCGGCGTTCTCCTCGCCGACCCCGAACCGGACCGGGCCGCCCATCAGCGTCGTCCCGTCGGCGACCCACGCCAGTTCGCGCACCTCGTCCGGCTCGGCGGGGGTGCCGCCGACGTACTTCCCGGGGACGGTCATCCCGCCGACGTAGATCATCAGGTCCGCGTCCTCGACATCGCGCCACCGCGAGCGGTCCTCGCGGAGCGCGTCGATGGTGTGGTAGGTGATCCCCGACTCGGGGACGCCGGCGTCGACGAGGGCCCCCGCGGTGTACCGGGGGTAGGTCGATACGTACGGCGGCACCCCGAAGTGTGCGGGCTCGTCGACGTAGCCGTCGACGATGGTGACCGAGAGGTCCGCCGGGTCGTTCATGCCCCGCGATACCCGTTCGAACACCAAAACGGGAGCGGTCGTGGGTCGGGGAGCTCCCCCGAACCCCTCGACACCGGACGTGATGGTCTGCCGAACACGGAGGGTACAGTCGCGTTTGGACGTCCCCCTCGCGGGCGGGACGGGCCCGCCCGGAGCGTGTCATCGGTTCCAAACGCGACTGTAACACGGTCGTACCGCATCGTCGGATCGGTTCCGGCCTCCGCAGGATACGTTCGAGCCAGTGGCCGGCGTCCAGCCGACTCGACGCGAACACCATCGATCCGTCGGCCCTCGCGGGACCGGATGGACTGCCCTACTCTTCGGGCCGCCACCGGCCACCGATCTCCTCGCGCGGATAGTCCTGATACGTGCCGTCGAGGAACGTCGTGACGCGCCCGTCCTCTTCGCTGAGCGTGATCACCCACAGGACCTCCTCACGGATCGACGTTTCCAGCGCGCTCATGTGTTTGGCCCCCATCCACTCGGCGTATTCGAGGTCCTCGAACTCCCGAATGTACTCCCGGCTGGGGCTGCGGACCCGAACCATCTGTTCCTGGATCGTCCCGTCCCCGGTCACGACGACGGCACCGTCGCGGCTGAACGCCACGTCCCGGGCGACCTGCATGAACCCGTCAGGCGACTCGGTGACGACCCGGCATCGCTCGACCGGCCACCTGTTGTCTCCCATCGGATCGGTGTAGGCGTCGAAATTGATCTCGGCAACGATCAACAGATACAGACTCGGGCCGCTTACGTACTGTTCGCCCCACTGGTCGAACTCCATGCTCAACGACTCGGCAGTGTACCTGATCTGGTCCATGAGTTCCTGACTGGTCGCATATCTACCCAAAACACGATCGAGTTCCTCCATACTGGTACACGTCCGCATACGTCGGGTGGCCGTTTAAGTACATGCCCGGCAGGGGGTAGTGTCACGTGGCCGGGTAGACGTCGAGGCCTCG
>JBEPXB010000264.1:0-4948 GCA_041642135.1 Halobacteriales archaeon
TACGGAGACGTCCGTGGGGGTGACGAGCCGGCCGCCCGCGATGACCGTGTCGACTGTCATCGCCGTACGAACCCGACCCGCCGATTAATAGTTTGTCCCGGACGGTGGGGCTGGGTGCGTACGTTTATGTGCGAAACCGGAACCACCGTCCCCGTGGCCTGACGAGTCACCCACGGGACGGGCGCGGGAGCCCGGCACGCCGTCCCGTGGCGCGCGAGGAGGAGTGCCGGCTGTTCGCACGAGAGCCCGCCCACGCGAACCCGACTCGGCGCGAGGTGTCCCCGGGGGGCGGTCCGGCAGTGGGGTTTTTGCTCACCGGCGTGACCGTCGGAACATGGACATCGACGTGGATCGGGAGCGACTCCGCGCGGACCTCGAGGCGAACGGGCACATCGGTGAGGTCGACTCGGAGGAGGGCTGGGGCCGGACGGTCCTGACGGGGACGGACGCCGACCGCGAAGCACGGGATCGGTTCGTCGAGCGGCTCGAGGCCGCCGGACTCGAGGTCCGGGTCGACCCGGTCGGCAACGTCGTCGGCCGGTGGGTCCCCGAGAGCGCGGACCCGGACGCCCCGCCGGTCGCCGCCGGGAGCCACCTCGACTCGGTCCCGGAGGGCGGCATCTTCGACGGGCCGCTCGGCGCCTACGCCGCACTCGAGGCCGTCCGGGCCATCCGGGACTCGCCGGTCGAGCCGGAGCGACCGCTGGAGGTCGTCTCGTGGACCGAGGAGGAGGGCGTCCGGTTCGGGACGGGCCTGCTCGGTTCGTCGGTCGCCAGCGGAGTGCGTTCACTCGACGAGGCGCTCGCACTGACTGACGACGATGGGAACACCCTCGGTGGGGAGCTCGAGCGTATCGGCTACCACGGGGAGGGGATGGTCGCCCCGGCGTCGTGGACGGCGTGGCTCGAACTCCACGTCGAACAGGGGACGGTCCTCGAGCGGGCTGGCGTTCCGGTGGGGGTCGTCACGGCCATCGCGGGCATCGCGAACTGCGAGGCGACGTTCGAGGGGGAGGCGAACCACGCCGGTGCGACCCCGATGGGCGAGCGCCGGGACGCGCTCGCCGCCGCGAGCGAGTTCGTCCTCGACGTGGAGCGTGCCGCCCGTGAGCAGGTGGAGGCGGGCCACGAGGCCGCCGTCGGGACGGTCGGTCGACTCCACGTCTCGCCGGGCGCGAACAACGTCGTGCCCGGTCGGGTGGAATTGACGACCGACCAGCGCGATGTCGACGGCGAGGTGCTCCGCCAGATGATAGACCGTGCGGCGGCGAGCGCCGAGCGGATCGGGACGGAGCGCCCGGTGACGGCCGAGTTCGATCACTACCGCCTGACGGAGCCCAGTCGGATGGCCGACCGGTGTGTCGAGGCGGCCACGGCGGCGGCCGACCGCGCCGGACTCGAGTGCTCGCGGATGCACTCGGCGGGACTGCACGACACCGCGAACGTGGCGGACCGAACCGACACGGTCCTGCTGTTCGCGCCCTCCGAGGACGGCATCTCGCACAACCCCCGGGAGTGGACCGACTGGGTGGACTGTGCGAACGCGACCCGGGTGCTCGCGGGCGCGATGGCCGACCTCGCCACCTGAGTCGCGTCCCGGACGGCTGCACCGGGGTGTACGTCTCGTGACCGCGTTCCATCAGCGCCACGAGCGACCGATGTGGCGAAGCGGCCCGCTCTCTAGAACCGGGTCAGTCCAGCGCGCCGAACGCGTGGTAGAACCGCTGCAGGGCGGTGAGGTGGCCGACGACGGCGAAGAAGACGAGCAGCCAGCCGACGAGCGTCAGCCCGCCGAGCGGTCCCGGAAGGAACGCCGCGACCACGGTGACGAAGACGACGATGACGAGCCGGTCGGCCCGGCCGACGAGTCCCCCGTAGACGCGGTCGAGGCCGACCGCCTGGGCCTGCGTCCCGAGGTAGGAGGTCATCAGCACGCCCGTCACCGCCGCGAGGCCGAGCGCGTACCGGCCGACACCGCCCGCGAGCCCCGCGATGATGACGATGTCCGCGTACCGGTCGAGGACGTGATCCAGCAGGTCGCCGGCGGGCGAGGCCGTTCCCTGTCGCCGGGCGAGCGTCCCGTCGATGGCGTCGAGTACCCCGTTCACCCCGACCAGCGCCGCGCCCGCGAGATAGAGGATGGGCCCACCGGTTCCGAACGCCCCGCCGGCGAGGAGGAAGAGCGCGCCGGCGACGACCGACAGCGCGAACGCGAGGACGCTCACGCCGTTGGCCGTCAGGCCGACGGCCTCCGCGGTGTCGACGACCGGCTCGAACAGGCGGTCGGCGAACGACCGGAACCGGTCGAGCGTCACTCCGAGTCACCCACCAGCCAGTCCGTGTAGTCGACGGTCCCGGCGCTCGGTTCGCGCTCGCCGACGAGGACCGCCTCCACCTCGCGCGCCACCGCGTCCGGGGAGCGGTCGGTCGTCACCACCTCGTAGACGCGCTCCTCGCCGTGGCGCTCGACCGCCTCCGAGAGGATCACGTCGAGCGCCTCGCTCTCGGCGTTCTCGCGGGCCTTGCGAGCGAGTGCGAGGTCGGCCTCGCCGGCCTCGAACGGTCGCGGCGGCTCCGCCGACGGGGCGTTTTCCTGTGTCTTGGCTTCCGACTCCCCGCGGTCGAGCAGGCGCCGCTCGAGTTCGTCGGGGGCGCACCGCAACACCACCACCCGGTCGGCCTCGAACAGGTGTGCGAGGTGCGATTCGACGAGCAGGTCGCCGTGCTCGTCCTCGTAGTCGTCCAGCCACTCCCTTACCGAATCGAGATCTGCCACTAGCGAGTCCCGTTCTTCGTCGATCGACTCGGTCAGCCCCTCCGCGCGAATCACGTCGTTGAGGTGTACCACCTCGAAGTCGGTCTCCAGCAGGTCGGCGACGGTCGTCTTGCCCGTCCCCGGGGTCCCCGTCAGCGCGACCCTCATCGGCGCTCGTCTAGGACCTCGTCGATGACCTCGACGGCGCGTCGGGTCTCCTCCCGGGTCCCGGCGGTGACCCGGACGCAGTCGGGTAGCCCGAAGCTCGTCGTGTCCCGGACGATGACGCCGCGTTCCTTGGCCGCCTCGAAGACCCACCTCCCGTCACCTACGTCCGCGAGGACGAAGTTCCCACCCGAGGGCCAGGTCGGCGCGTCGAGGTGCTCGTGCATGTACGACCGGGACCAGCGGGCGGTCTCGACCGTTCGTTCGAGGTGCTCGTCGTCGTCGAGCGCGGCGAGTCCGGCGCGGAGCGCGAGCTTGTTCACCGCGAACGGCGTGTTCACGCGGGCGTAGGCGTCGCCCAGCGAGTCGGGGGCGAGGATGTAGCCCAGCCGGAGCCCCGCCAGGCCGTACACCTTCGAGAACGTCCGCAGGACGGCGACGTCCTCGCGCTCGCGCACCAGATCGACCTTTCCCGGGTCGTCGCTGAACTCGACGTACGCTTCGTCGACCAGCACCAGGGTCCTCTCGTCGGTTCCGTCGGCGAGTCGCTCGACCTCCTCACCACGCATCTCGCTCCCCGTCGGGTTGTGCGGGCTCGTCACGTGGACGACCCGCTCGCCGTCGTAGCTCTCCAGAACGCCTTCGGCCGTCTGTGCGAAGTCCTCCTCGCGGGAGAGGGGGTAGGTCGAGACGGTCCCGTGGTGGAACCGGGCGGACATCGGGTAGTAGGCGAAGCCCGGGTCCGGGACCAGCACGTGGTCGCCCGGTTCGAGGAGCGCGCGGTGGAGGTAGTCGAGCGCGCCGTCGCCGCCGCTGGCGAGCCACACCTGCTCCGGTGCGACGCCGTGGTCGTCGGCCAGCCGGGCGATCAGGTCCGCGTGGTCGGCCTTCGGGTACGTGTTGACCGACGGGGCCGCCTCGTGGACCGCGTCCACCGCTCGCGGCGAGGGTCCGTGGGGGTTCTCGTTCGACGAGAGCTTGACCAGCTCCTCGGGGTCGAAGCCGAGCTCCCGGGCCACCTCCTCGATGCCCCGGCCGGCCTCGTAGACGGCGTGGTCCGAGAGGTCCCGTGGTCGCATGTCCGAACCGAGTGGCGGGCCGGTCTTAAGCGTGCTCACACGGGACCCGCGGTGCCACGTCGACTCACGGGGCACCGAACGGACTGCCCGGGACCCCGGACCGCCGGACGTCATCACCCCGGCCTCGGTGACGTAGCTATATGTAACACGCAGACACTCGTTGACACGCACCATGTCAGAACGCCCACCGAACGTCCAGCGACCGACCCCGGAGGAGATCCGCGAGATCGCCCGCGAGCACCACATGGAACTCTCCGATTCGGAGGTGGAGGACTTCGCGGCGGTCATCGACGAGTCTATGGCGGCCTACGAGCGGCTCGACGAACTGCCCGACCCCCGACCGAGAGTCGAGTACACCGACCGCGACCCGGGCTACCGTCCGCCGCCGGAGGAGAACCCGCTGAACGCCTTCGTCACGAAATGTCGCGTCGAGGGGGCCGACGACGGCCCGCTCGCGGGTGTGGAGGTCGGTCTGAAGGACAACGTCTCGTTGGCGGGCGTCGAGATGACGCTCGGGTCGAAGCTGTTCGAGGGGTACGTCCCGAACACGGATGCGACCATCGTCACACGGTTACTCGACGCGGGCGCGACGATCACCGCGAAGCTCAACATGGAGGACATGGCGTTCTCGGGGAGCGGCGAACTCTCGGCGACCGGGCCGGTGCTGAACCCGCGTGACGAGAACCACATCGCCGGCGGCTCCTCCTCGGGGTCGGCGGCGGCGGTCGTGAACGGCGACGTCGACGTCGCCATCGGCGGCGACCAGGGTGGAAGCATCCGCATCCCGGCGTCGTGGTGCGGCGCGGTCGGCCACAAGCCCACTCACTCGCTGGTGCCGTACACGGGCATCGCTGGCCTGGGTCGGTCGTTCGATCACGCGGGACCGATCGGCACGAGCGTCGAGGACAGCGCGCGCGTCCGCGACGCCCACGCGGGGCAGGACACGCTC
>JBEPXB010000265.1:0-4947 GCA_041642135.1 Halobacteriales archaeon
CGTTCCGGCCGACCCGGCACCTGCTCCAGCGCCCGCAGACGCGCGTAGTGCGGGTCGATGGGCGACTCCCAGTGGCCCCGGGAGGGGAGGTCGCGGAACCCCTTCAGTTCGGCCCACGTCTCCCCGTCGTCGACCGACCGGTAGACGTAGGGGTCGTTCGTCCCCGCGTACAGCACGCCGTCGTCGGTGCCGAGGATCGACCACACCTCGCTCTCGCCGGCGTGCCAGAAGCGGTCACCGAGGGGGACGCCCAGGTTCTCCCACGTTCGGCCCTCGCCCGTCGAGCGGAACGCTCCATCCGTAGACGCCACGAAGACCCCGTCGTGGCCGTCGAACGTCTTCACGGCGGTCACCATCCCGCAGTCCAGAACCCGTTCGGCGTCCCCCTTCTCGAACGGGAGGTCGTCTACCCGGTACAGGCCGGTGTCCGTCCCGATCAGTAGCGCCATGTGCGGCGAGACACCGTGTCGTACAATAAAGATTTACCAAACCGTAAAACGCTAAGTGGCGGTCGCTCGAAGAACGGATCGGAGCCCTCGACGCGCGACCTCGACCGAGTGCTGTCCCTCCCGATCTATGCCCTCGACACCACCCACGAAGCGGCCGACCGACGCGGCGTACCTGGACGAGGAACCGCCGCTCCCGACGGAGCTGCTCAACCTCCCGTGGATCGACGGCCACAACCACGCCCACACGCTCTCCTGGGGCGATCGGGAGCGGTACGCCCTCGCCGGCTGTGCGGGGATGGTCATGGTCGCCTCCGGGTATCACTGGACGCCGTACAGACCCACCCGCGCCGAGGACGTCCGGTACCTCTGGGACGACGTCATCAACCGTCGGGCGGCCATCGAGCGCGACCACTTCTTCCGGGGCCGACTCGGACTCGGGGTCCACACGGGCGTCCGGATCGAGAACCCCGAGGAACTCCTGGCGGCGCTCGACGCCTACTGCGGGATGGACGAGGTCGTCGCGGTGGGCGAGACCGGCGTCACGCCGTCCCAGCACGTCGAGGCCTGGGACGTGGACGAACAGCGGGCCATCGTGGGGGCACAGATGGAGGTCGCGGACGCACACGACCTCCCGGTTATCCTGCACACGCCGAACGTGTCGACGGACGAGGGGCCCAGGTATCGCCCCGAACTGGGGACCCCCGGCTACGAGAAGAACACGATGCTCGGCGCGGAGCCGGTCCTCGCGGGGGAGAACCCGGCGCTGGAGGCGGTGAAACTCGATGTCGAGGCGGCCCGCGATGCCGGACTGGACGAACAACGGATCGTCGCCTCGCACGCCGACGGGAACAACACCGAGTACCTGATGAACGAGACCGACTGCTACCTGAGCTACACCATCGGCCACTCGTGGCTGATCGGTGTCGACGCCGCCGACGTCGCGAGCGCCATCGAGGAGTACGGACCGGAGCGGGTCATGATCGACACCGACTGCGCGAACGTCCTCCGCACTGACCCCTATTCCATCAAGCGGGCCATCTTCGAACTGTACCGCTACGGTATCGACCCCGACGTGATCCGGCAGGTCGTCTGGGAGAACCCACGGGAGGTGTACGGCTTCGGGGAATGAGGTACGAGACCCTCTCGTCGGGATGACGAAACCGAATATTCGAACGCGTACTGTGCTGTGACCGTCAAAAGTTCCGTGTGAGATACAGAGCGCGTATGTAGTACGCGGCTTTGAGTGCGAAATCGGTGGAGTTCGTGAGACTCCGAATGCGAACGACGGATCCTTGGGCGGTCCATATTCGACGGGGCAGCTATCGTCGGTACCCCTCACTACTGGGATTATCCGTCGGATCAGGGGGAGTCGTCCCCGTAGACCCGCTCGGCAAAGAGCAATGCAACCAGCGCGAGAATAATGACCGCGTACGATCCAGCGGCCAACAGGGCGTCCTCGAGCGTGGCATACTCCCCCGTTCGGAAGATGATGGCCTTCCTAACCATCGCTATGACACCGGTGTAAATGACCAGCCGGACGATTATCCGGGTGTCGTTCTGTTCCACGTACGCGAGCACCGTCTGGTACACCTCAACGATGATCAGCAAAAGGAGCCCAGTGTCGATGAAGCTGATGACGACGAGCGGATCGGTGATCCTGCCTGATCTCACGGACTCGAATATCTGGAGAATCAGATCGACGACCCCGACCGCAAAGAGCAGGGCAAAAACGGTTGCGGCAGCGAGCTCGACCCCGTGGACGAATCGGCCCATGACATGTGAGTATCGTTCTGCCAATGATCTCGGAGACTCGCCCTCGATACGGTCGGACGAGTTCTGCGGAGGTGGAGACTGGTCGCCACCACTCATTTATCGAGAAATGTTTTTCTGGGGGTGCCTGTTGGTCATACACCGAGGCGTATGGGCCTCGGACAAATATACCGTTGGTCGTAGCAGCCGAATCCTTGCTGCATAGAACCTCTATATCTCGCACGCCGATTTCTATATGTCGGTAGTCTGCCACAGTTGAACGTATAGAAATGTACGCTGATCCAGATCAGTCGAACGCACAGCTGTTCGTCAGTTCGCCCAGCCCCTCGATACCGATGGTGACCTCGTCACCGTCCCCGAGGTGGACCGGCGGTTCGCGGTAGTGGCCGACGCCGGGCGGCGTACCGGTGAAGATCAGATCGCCCGGTTTCAGGGTGAAGGCCCGACTGCAGAAGGAGACGACCTCGTCGACCCCGAAGATGAAGTTCGAGGTCGAGGAGTCCTGGAGCCGCTCGCCATTTACTTCCGCCCAGATGTCGAGGTCGTGGGGGTCGGGCGCCGCGTCGGCCGTCACGAGTTCGGGACCGATGGGGGCGAACGAGTCGAGGCTCTTGCCCCTGACCCACTGGCCGTCCCCGTGCTGGAGGTCGCGGGCGGAGATGTCGTTGCCCACGAGGTAGCCCGCGACGTGGTCGAACGCCTCGTCCCGATCGACGCGCCGGGTCTCGCGGCCGATCACCACCACGAGTTCGGCCTCGTAGTCGACCTCCCCGGTGAGGTCGGGGCTCCACGAGACGGTGCTGTCCGGGCCCGTGACCGCCGTCGGGAACTTCGAGAACAGTACCGGTGTCTCGGGGATGGGGTTGCCCCCCTCCTCGGCGTGGTCGACGTAGTTCAGGCCCACGCAGACGACCTTCTCCGGGTCGGTGACGGGGGCGTGTCGGTCGAGGTGGGCGTGGTCGTACAGTCCCGTCCCCGTCTCCCGTGCGTACTCGACCGCGAGCTCCGCCTTCTCCTGCCACTCCCAGGTGGCGAGCAGTTCGGTCGTCGTACGGGGGATACCGACCCCGGCCTGCACCCCCGCTTCCTGGAGGTTCACGACTGTCTCCTCGTCGAGTCGTGCGCCTACCCACGGTGCCTCCGCGTCGTCCGTACTGTATTGTCCGATTCGCATCGAGATCTCCCGTCTCCTTACTCGTTCGCCCACTACAACGGAATACCGGTTCGTATCTCGTCAGAAGAACTATGGGTCGATGCCGGCCTCCTCGACGAGCCGCTGCCCGGACTGGACGAACCGGTCGTACTCCTCGTCGACCTTCGGGTTCAGCAGTTCGCCGTCGGCCTTGACCACCTCGCCGTCGACGAGGACGGTGTCGATGTGGTGGGGGTTCGCCTCGAAGACGACCGTCTGGACCGGCGAGTGCGCCGGGGCGGTCATGAAGTCGCCCGCGTCGATCATGATGATATCGGCCCGCTTGCCGGGCGTGAGCGTCCCGATCTGGTCGTCCATCTGCAGGGCCTTCGCCCCCTCGACGGTCGCCATCTCCAGGGTGTCGCGGGCGGTGAGGCTGACCTCCGTGACCTCCTCGCCGGCCTCGAGCTTCGGCTGGTTCGCCAGCATCCGGTGGACCTGCAGGCCGATGCGCATCTGGGTCGTCATGTCGCCGCTAATGTTCGAACAGACGTCGACACCCCACGCCGGACGGCCGCCCGCCTCGACTACCTTCCCGGTCACCGGGATGCCGTGACCCATCTGCATCTCCACCTCCGGGGTCGCCGAGAACGAGACGCCCGCGTCGACGGCGTGCTGGATATCCTCCTGGGTGAAGTGGTTCGCGTGGGCGACGTTCACGTCCGGGCCGAGCATATCGTGGATCGCGCCGAACCCCTGGTAGTCGGGGTTGTACTCCGAGGAGGTCCACTGCGCCGCACCCATGTGGATGGTCGCGAGCACCCCCAGCTCCCGGGCCAGTTCCATGTCGCCGCGGGCGGTCTCGTCGACGCAGAAATCCGGTCCCCGGAGCCCGAGCGCCAGGCCGAGCAGGTCGTCGTCGCGGATCTTCTCGTCGTAGAGCTCGCGGATGTGCCCCTCGGGGAGGCCGACGTCGCTCTCGTACCACCACTTCGCCGCGTCGTCGCCCGGCGGGCCGTAGGTGTACACCGCGCGCAGTCCGGCGTCCCGAAGCGCGTCGACGGCCCGTTCTCCGTGTTCGAGCGTGTTGGGGTACGACCAGTCCAGGGCCGTGGTCGTCCCCGTATAGAGCTTCTCCAGCGCGCCGAAGAGGCCGCCGAGGTAGTGGTCTTCGGGCCGGTAGAGCCCGGTGATGTTGCCGAGCATGTGATCGAAGTATTCGTTCATGAGCGACCAGTTCCCGGCGATACCCCTGACCTGGGTCTGTGCGATGTGGATGTGCGAGTCGACGAACCCCGGCAGTACGATGTGGTCGGTCGCGTCGATCACCTCCGCATCCGACTCCGACGTCGTCAGCCCCTGTCCGATCTCGACGATCTCCCCGTCGTCGATCAGGACGTCGGCGTCCTCCAGTTCCCCGATTTCGGGATCGAGCGAGACGACCGTCCCGTTCCGGATGAGTTTCTCTGGCATGGGCACCCGACGT
This sequence comes from Halobacteriales archaeon, assembly GCA_041642135.1. Lineage (GTDB taxonomy): Archaea > Halobacteriota > Halobacteria > Halobacteriales > Haloarculaceae > Salinirubellus. The sequence goes on from JBEPXB010000265.1 coordinate 4,838, forward strand.
TCCGAACCACGGCACCAAATAATTTACCGTGCGGTAAACCGACGGTGAGAGACGACGAACCGGGAGAAATAGCCGAATCCACCCCACAACGGGCGACTACTGTACGGACG
>JBEPXB010000266.1:0-4944 GCA_041642135.1 Halobacteriales archaeon
TCGGACATCGCACTCACCTGCCGGAGAGAGGCGCGCTCCGGGCATAACCACGACCGAGATTCCCACCCGACGGGAGCGACCGGCGGCACGGTCATCGCTGGGACCTGCTTCCGGCGTCGTGTTCGGCGCCCGGTCGGCCGGAACCGTCAGTTTCAGGCGTTCCCGGGACCAACACCCGGGTATGCCACTCTCGCAGGTCGCGGGGCTCGACCTGGACCCGCCGCGCTGGATGACGTTCGTGCTCGTCCTGGCCGGCGGGATCGCGCTGTCGGGGTTCGCCGACTTCGCGCTCTCACAGGCCGGCTACGGCGCCCTCGGCGCGTACGTGTGGGCGGTGGGCTACGCCGGGACCGTGCTCCTGCTGTTCGTCCTCTTCCTCCGGCCGCTCGAGATCACCGGGCCCGAGGACGAGGGCGGGACCGGGAACGGGTCCGAGCGGTAGAGTCGCGGGCGGCGAGTAACGGAAATCTTAAGCGGTCGGTATCGCCACTTGTGACAAGGATGTTCGCGCCACCGCTGCAGGTCATCGACAACTTCCTCCTCCAGTACAACGTGGGGCAGGCGCTCCTCTTCCTCTACATCCTCACGACGCTCGCGGCCCTGCCACTCAAATCACAGAAGATCGTCGGCATCAACACGATCGTCTTCGGGCTCATCCTCCTCCTGACCCCGACGGGACCGTCCGCCCTCCAGCCGGTCGAGTTCCAGTTCCTCGGCATCGCCTTCCTGTTCATCGGGCCGTTCCTGGTACTCACCGCGAACCGCTGACCCCGCCCGCTGTGCCCCTCGTCTTCCGTTTTCGGTCCCGAGCACCTCTCCTCTCCGGCCTGCCAGAAACGCCCGGAGCCGCTACGCCGACTCCGGATCCCGGACGGGTGGATAGTCCGCCGAATACCCCCGGAGACGACCGACCGGGGCGAGGAGTTTGAACAGTAGCTTCTGGACGGGGATCGGGAGGGTGGGTAGGTACACGACGTCCGGATAGGCGTCTAGCAGTACGGCGAGCGCCAGCGGGTACGGCGTACCATCGTGGTCCACCTTCCCGTCCCGGGCGAGTCCGGCGAGCGCCCGGGCGAAGGGGATCCACGTCATCGGTGGGCGGAGTTCGGCGAGGACGCGGGTCTCGGTCCCGCTCGCGTTACGGTGGCTGTGGGGAACGCCCTCCGGGAGCGTGACCCGCTCGCCCGGGCCGACGGTCCGCTCCTCGCCCGCGACCGTGACGACCAGCTCCCCCGAGAGCACGTGATTGACCTCCGCCTGGTGGGGATGAACGTGCTCGGCGAGGGGCTTCGCGTCCGCCCGATACCGGAGTTCGAGCCGCAGGAACTCCCCGTCCGCGTCCGAGCCGCGCTCGAGCGATCGGTACTGCTGGCCCACGACCGGGTTGTCGATGATCTCGTACGGTTCCCCGCTCCGAAGCCGTCCGTCGTCCGGTTCGATCGACATGCCCTTCTCACCCGGGATTGGTGTGTCCCATGTTGGCTTCTATCATGATAACTGTTCCTGAATGCCGTGCGAGCCGGAACGGACGGACGTGCTCCCCGGGGCGCGCTGTCCTCGTGACGGGCTTCCGCGTCTCTCGGGCGGGGGGTTCCGACCGGACCTCGTCGAGTACGTGTGGAGACCTTCTCGGCTCCCGTCAGTCGCTCTCGCCCACCAGGTCGTCGTAGCGCGCGCCCGTCTGCTTCAGCGTCTCCGTCGAGTAGAGCCGCTCGTGGTCGAACGGGAGGTGCTCGTCGGCGAGTTCGTCGACCTTCGCGTCGACCGCCTCGGCCTCCCGGCCGTGGACCATCGTGAACAGGTTGTACTCCCAGTCCAGTTCGGGGCGGCGCGGCCGGTGATAGCAGAGCGTGACGTACGGGAGCCGGCCGACCGCCTCGCCGCGCGCGTCGAGTTCCTCGTCGGGGACGTCCCAGACGACCATGCAGTTGGCGTCGAAACCGGTGACGACGTGGTTGACGACACAGCCGATCCGCTTTATCGACCCGTCGTCGAGGAGCCGCTCGACGGCCGCGAGGACGTCCTCGACGGGGGCGTCGATCCGCGCCGCGACGTCCCGGTAGGGGGTCGCGGTGAGCGGAAGGCCGTCCTGTATCGCGAGCAGGAGCCGCCGGTCGAGGTCCGAGAGCCCCGCCGTCGCGTCCTCGGAGATGCGGGTGGCGTTCACTGCGGTCTCTTCCAGCGACTCTCTGGCAAACCGGTCCTCGTTGACCACCGGGAATTCGAGGTCGATGTAGTAGTCGGTGAGCATCGGGAGCCGGAGCACGGGAAGGCCGGTCCGCTCCTCGATCTCGTCGAGGATCCCGTCGCGCCTCTCGCGGGTGCCGGCGGTGACGACGAACCAGACGTTCCACTCGTGGTCGCGGCGGTAGTTGTGGTTCACCTGCCGGTAGCCGTTGATGACCGAGACGACCTCCTCGAAGCGGTCCTCGGGAGCGGAGACGGCCGCGAGCGTCGAGGAGCCGATCACGGGTGGGTTGAGGACGGCGCCGAACCGCCGGAAGACGCCCCGCTCGCGCAGGCGCTCGACCCGCGCGAGCGCCTCGGCCTCGCTCACGCCCAGCGTCTCCCCTACCGCGCGGAACGGCCGCTCCTCGACGGGGAAGCCGCTCTGGAACCCGTCTATCAGCGCCGCGTCCACCTCGTCGAGGTCGGCCCGCCAGTCCTCGTCCGGCCCGCCGGCGTCGGCCGCCGCCCCCTGGCTCATTACCGTGGATAGGAACGCGCCGGGCCTATGGTTTTCGTTCGCCGGCGTCGCTCGCCGGGAAGGCACGGGGGATCAGTCCGACGATGCTGCCCGATCAGGCGGGCGCGGCGCCCACTACCTCGAGCAGTTCGTCGTAGTCCGGTTCGGTCGTCGGATCGTCCGCCTCCCACGCGTAGGTGACCGTCCCCTCCCCGTCGAGGACGTAGACGGCGCGGTTCGCGACTTCGAGCAGGCCGAGCTCCTCGATGTCGATCCCCAGGTCGTAGGCGTCGATGGCCTCCCGGTCCATGTCGCTCACGAGGTCGAACTCGATGCCGTGTTCCTCGCGGAACGCGTTCGCCGAGAACGCCGAGTCGGCGCTGACCCCGAGGAGGGTCGCGCCGGCGTCGGCGAACTCGTCGTACCGTTCCTGCAGGGCCACCATCTCGTTCGAGCAGGGCGGCGTGAACGCGCCAGGGAAGAACGCGAGGACGACCGGGCCGTCCCCGAGGTGGTCCTCGAGGTCGAACGGCTCGACGTCGCCGTTCGCGAGCGTCGCGGTGAACGTCGGTGCAGAATCGCCTTCGGATACCATACCGATACGTACGGCTCCCGGCCGCATAAACGCTGTACCGAACGGGTTCGGCGGGTCCGGCGAGTGCGGACGGGACCAGTCGATGGCTCGACCGGCCCCGAGCAGTTTTCCCCGCCTCCTGAGTCGTTTTGTCCGTCCGGCTCCAGGTGCCGGTATGGACCTCGACCTCCCCGACCTCTCGGGGAAGACGTACCTCCTCACGGGGTCGACGAGCGGCGTCGGCCGGGACGCGGCCCGCCGGCTGGGCGACCGCGGCGCGACCGTCCTCGTCCACGGCCGGGACGCCGACGCCGGCCGTGCGGTCGTCCGGGAGGTGGCGGACGCGGGCGGGAACGCCGCGTTCCTCCGGGCGGACTTCTCCTCCCTCGATGCGGTTCGGGACCTCGCCGCGACCGTCCGCGAGGAACACGGGCGGCTCGACGCGCTCTGTAACAACGCCGGCCTGTTCACCACGCGGCGGCGCGAGAGCGAGGACGGCTACGAACTCACCTTCGCGGTGAACCACCTCGCGCCGTTCCTCCTGACCCACGAACTCGCCGACCACCTCGCGGAGGGTGCCCGGGTGGTCACCACGAGTTCGGAGGCGCACCGCTCGGGGAGCGTCGACCTCGACTCGATACACCGGCCGTCGGGACTCTCGGGGTGGTCGGCCTACGCCGACTCGAAGCTGGCGAACGTGCTGTTCGTCCGGGAACTCGCCCGCCGGCTCCCCGAGGGCTACACCGCGAACTGCTTCCACCCGGGCGTCATCCCGGGGAGCGGGTTCTCGCGGGGCGTGCCGTTTCCGCTCTCCCTGGGGTGGAAGGCGATGCGGTTCGTCCCGGGGATGGCCGACACCGTAGAGGACGGCGGTCGCGCGCTGGCCTACCTCGCCGCCTCTCCCGACGTCGCGGACGTCTCGGGTTCGTACTTCGACGGGACGCGCCGGACTCGGGCGGCCCCCGCGGCCCGCGACGACCGGACCGCTCGCCGGCTCTGGGAGCGGAGCGCGGACCTCGTCGGCGTCGATCCGGCGTTCCCGTTCGGGGCGGCCACCGCCGCGGAGTGACACCCGACGGCGGGGAGCGATCCGGCGAAACTCGGCCTCGGACCGTTCTCCGACCGCCCGGATTAAATATATAATTTATTATATATGGGTGGTTATTTGTCGCCGTTCGTTGTCTTCCGGCACGGATTCATGATACCACTCCAGTTCGGGATCCCCCTCGACCCACAGCAGTACGTCCCGCCACTGATCAGCGCCGCCACGGCAGTCGTGTTGTTCGTCGTCGCGTTCGTGGTCATCTACCTGCTCGGGAAGTACTTCGTGACCCGGGCGGTGGAGGGCGGCCTCAGGCGCCGGGGGTTCGACGAGACGCTCGTCGGCCTCGCCGTGAGCACGACGGTCGTCGTCGTCGCCGTCGTGGCGGTCGCGCTGGCGGCCACGGTTGCCGGCTTCGGCGTCGTCCTCGCGGCGTTCGCGACGCTGGCCGGCGCGCTCGCGCTCGCCGTCGGCTTCGCCGCGCAGGACCTGATCGCCAACTTCGTCGCCGGGGTGTTCATCATCCAGGACGAGCCGTTCGTGGTCGGCGACTGGATCGAGTGGGGCGGGAACGAGGGCGTCGTCCGGGAGATACAGCTGCGGGTGACGAAGCTCGACACGTTCGACAACGAGATGGTCACG
>JBEPXB010000267.1:0-4915 GCA_041642135.1 Halobacteriales archaeon
CGAAGCCCCGCCGGGGCAAAAGCCTACGGTCGTCGGGCGCACGGCGACGAAGACGGCGATCGCCGAAACGCGACCAGAGCGCGCTACAGTCCCCGAAATGTATTTCGAAACCGTTTGAACGGTCGTGAATTCACTGAACGCTCCTCTATATTCATAGGATCAGGGGTGATGGAACAAACCATGTCCACCGGAACCATCCCGACCGACGAACGGGCGAACGGCGCCGTCGGCGCGCGGCGGAAGGCCGCCACCGACGCCCCCTCGCTCGTCGCCGAGCTCGTGTTCAGGGAGCTCGTCGAGGCCGAGGCGGCGCTCACCGAGTCCGAACTCCGCGAGCGGACGCTGCTCCCCGGCGCGGAGGTCCACGAGGCCCTCGCCGAACTCGACTCGCGGGGGCTCTGTACCGCCCGTCGGCGGACGACCGACCACGCATCCCGGCGGTACGTCGCGACGTTCCCCACCGACTCGAGGGCCTGATACGGTCGTGCGTAACGGTTTACCGGCGATCACCCGGACTGGTCGGTCATCGCCGGTAAAGGACTACGCACGACCGTATGAACCGACGGTCGGGAGTCGCTGTCCCCGCGTCCGGACGGGCGGTGGCGCAGGCGGCACGCCTCGGCACGGTACTTATGTCCCGCGAGCGCACCGGTCCGGACATGGGTACCGAAACGGATGGCGCGGCGGCGTCCCCGGACGGATCGACCGACGAGACCGGGGACGGCGAGAGTACGGGCGACCTGCCGCTCCCGCCGTACCCGCCGAACCTCGGCCACCCCTCGCTCCACATCGTCCGGCAGATGCCGGACGTCCTCGAGTTCAGCGAGCGAGCACATCTCGCGGGGGACGTGGTCCGGACGCACCTCCCGGCCATGGGCGACCAGTACCACCTCGCCCACCCGGAGCACGCGAAACGGATGCTCCTGACCGAGCGCGAGGCGTTCCGGAAGTCGGGGGACTTCCGCATCGCGTTCGGCGAGGGGCTACTCACCGTCGAGGGCGAGGAGTGGAAGCGCCAGCGCGAGGCGCTCCGGCCGCTGTTCGCCCGCGAGAGCGTCCACGGCTACGCCGACGGGATGGTCGAGCAGATCGAACGTCGGAGCCGGCGGTGGGCCGACGGCGACCGACTCGACCTCCAGCGGGAGTTCACCGGGATGACCCTCGACGTGCTGTTCGCGACGGTTCTCGGGCGCGAACTCGAACTGGACGGCGACCGCCGGCTCCGCGAGGCCGCCGAGGGGCTCCACAACTGGTTCGTCCCGACGTCGTACCTGCTGCCGCCGTGGGTGCCGACCCCCTCGCGCCGGCGGTTCCGGGAGGCGAAGACCGCCCTCCGGGAGGAGGCCGACCGGCTCATCGCCGAGCGGCGAGGGGACCCGCCGACCGATCCCTCGGAGGCCGAGGACCTCCTCTCGCTGCTCCTCGGCCTCCGCGAGTCGGGCGCCGTCGACGAACGGCACCTCACCGACGAGCGGCTGCGCGACCAGATGGTGACGGTCATCTTCGCCGGGCACGACACCACCACGACGACACTCACGTTCGCCTTCTGGGCGCTCGCGAACCACCCCGAGGTCCGCGAGCGGTTCCACGAGGAGGTCGACCGCCTCGACGGCCCGCCCACCGTCGAGGACCTGGGGGACCTGGAGGTCACCGAACGGGTGGTGACGGAGACGCTCCGGCTCTACCCGCCGGTGTACGCCCTCCCCCGGGTGACCACCCGGGAGTTCCCCGTCGACGGCTACCGGATCCCCGCCGACTCGCGCGTGTTCCTCGAGATCCGGCGGATACAGCGCGACCCGCGCTTCTTCGACGTGCCCGAGCGGTTCCGGCCCTCGCGGTGGACGGGCGACCTGCGGCGCGAACTCCACGACTTCGCCTACGCGCCGTTCGGCGGCGGTCCCCGGATCTGCATCGGCCGGGAGTTCGCGCTGCTGGAGGCGAAACTCGCGCTCGCGGCCATCGGTCGCGAGTACGAACTCTACTGGATCGGCGAGAACGAGCCGGACGGCGAGCCGCCGGTCTCCCCGCAGATGACCCTCCGAATGGAGGAGGGCCAGGAGTTCCTCGTCACCGAGCGCTGAACGGGCGGGCGGATCTCACGCCCGACCGCACGGTCTGGCTCCAACACGCGACGCCTCGCCGGGGCGACGACGGGGCGAAACGACACCGGACATCTCGTCGACGGGGATCGAGCGGCGAGTGACGCCCGACGACGTGCCCGACGGATGTTCCCTTCGACCGCGTCACCCGCCGGTCGCGTCCAGTCGCGCCTCCGTCGCCCGCCGGACCAGGTCGGTCACCGGGAAGTCGTAGTCGAACGACGCGAACACCACCTCGTACCGGTCGGAAGGGAACAGACAGACGATGACGTCCTCGAGCGCTTCGGGGACTCGTCATACCGGAACGCGCGTCGGCCCACGGGAAAGACGGACGATCGATCTCGTCGACTGTCGCGACGCGACGGAGCGAGGCGAGCACCGCGGCGGTACCGACGCCCCCCACCCCCGCGACCGCACTACGGCCGGGTGGTCACGGACTCGACGGCGGCCCCGTCGTCGAGGACGACCTCGAGCGGGCCGGCGGGAGTCGGCGCCTCGACCAGTACCGACCACGGCTCGCGCTCGCGGACGGTGGCGCGGTCGGCCTCGATGAGGAACGGGAGCTCCCAGAGCGGGCGCTCGTCGACGTCCACGCCGCGCTCCGCGAGCCGACCGACCACCGAGGGGTGACCGAGCAGCCGCACGCCGACCGGGAGGTAGCTGTAGAAGCTACAGTTCCGACAGCTCAGGTCCAGGAGCGCGGGGTGGTCGGCCGCGAAGTAGTCGTCGTACCGGTCGAGGTGGTCGAGGTCGGCCACTGACTCGACGTACGAGACGTCGACGCGGCCCGCACAGACGAAGCAGACGCCACCGGAGGCCGACCGCCACTTGTACTTGCTCCGGCGGTCGAACGCCGCCACCGCCTCCGCCAGGGAGCGGTCCTGGAACCCCCCGGGGTCGAACGGGTACTCCACGAGTTTCCGCTCACAGGACGGGCAGGCGACGGTCGCGAGGTGGTTCCCGTACTCGAAGGTCGGCGACGTCCCGCAGCGCGGACAGGCGCCCTCTATCTCGACGGGGTCGACCGACGGCGACTCGTGGAAGACGCCACTCCGGACCGCGTCGATGACGCGGTGGCCCGCGTACTGCAGGACGTAGCAGTCCCCGACGCGCTTGACGAACTGCCCCCTGAGCTTCCCGAGGTGGTAGGTGAACTTCCCCGAGTCGCGCTCGCCGACCGCCCGCCGGAGGTCGGCGAACGGGAGCGAGTACCCCGGGGCCTCCCAGAGCGCGAGCAGTATCTCGAGCCGCAGTTCGTGGCCGAACAGGTGGAACGCCTCCTGGGGGTCGAGGCCGTCGGGCGACCCGTCGGGGCCCTCGGACATGTCCCGACGGTTCCGTGCGGAGGGTGATAGTTCCACGGACCGCGTGGGACGGCGTCCGGGCGTCACGGGCGCGGGGGACCGCGCGGTCGGGCGAGGATCACCTGCACACCGAAGGGCTGTCGGGCCGCGGGACCGCCCGTCGATGTCGTGGGCTCAGTCGGCGAGGGCGGGGTCGACCGTCCGCTCGACCGCCTCGGGGTAGCGCTCGACCCCGGCGTACCGGACGAGTTCGGCACCGAGCCGGCGCACCCGCTCGCGGAGCGCGTCGTCGACGAGTTCGCCGTCGTCGAACCGCTCGCCGGAGTCGGGGATCCCGACCTGGAGCGGCAGCGTCCAGGCGTCGAGCGCCCGGGTCACGGTCCGGAGCCCGGAGAGCGCCGGCGTCGGGAACCCCCCGCCGGAGACGGCGAGCAGGCCGACGGTCGTCCCCGCGAACTCGTCGAAGCCGCTGTAGTCGAGCGCCGCCTTCAGCGGCGAACTGAACGAGCCGTGGTACATCGGCGTCCCGAGGACGACCGCGTCGGCCTCGCGGAGCCGGCGCCGCAGCTCCGGCGCGTCGCCGGCGTCCGGGTCGTCCGCGTCGAACGTCGGCAGGTCGTACGTCCGGAGGTCGACGAGGGTCGTCCGGGCGCCGGCGCGTTCCGCGGCGTCGAGGGCCTCCCGGAGCGCGGTCCGGGTACCGCTGTCGTCCGCGAGACTGCCGCTCACTGCCACGACGTGCATGTTCCGTGTCATCTCTTTCACGACAGTAGCGAGGGCCCAGGGCCACTTATTCGCTCGGTGAAACGATTTTTGTTACTCTTTCAGATAGGTTCCGGACACCGACTCGTTCGGCGGTGTCCGCACCACGAGTGGGGTGGTGTCGAGCGTCGGTCCCACCCGTTCGGTGAAACGCGTTTCACCGAACCGGCCGTCGACCGTCCGGCGGGTACTCGGTGGACCCGGCTCCGGACGCGGACTCGATGGAGACGATCGGCCCGCGATGTCGGTCGATCCGCGATGCCGTCCCAGACAACCCTGACGCAGCAGAACTCGTCGGTGTGACGGGCCGCCTCATACGGTCGTGCGTAACTATTTTCGACCCACTATCTGATCAGAGGCTGACTCGTCCATCGGAACTCGAGGCATGTGACGTCATGGCGGTAACGAATTACGCACGACCGTATCACTCCCGCGTCGTGTCGAGACCGAGCGTCGCGTTCAGGCCACAGAAGCAGGTCGTCGCGTTGAAGCCGACGCCGAGCGCGCCGAGGAGGGCGAGCAGACCGGCCGAGCGCCGCCCGGCGCCGAGCGCGCGGACGGCGACGACGGTCAGCAGGACGGCGAGCAGGGCACGGGCGAGGCGGTCGGCCCCGCCGACGTTGCGTTCGGGCATACGAGCTACGACGAACACGCGGCACCTAAATCCACGGACGGCGGCGAGCGAGACGTGCTCCGGAGCGCCACGGCGTCCCCGAGCGGCCCGCGACCCGCCGACGGCGAAGCAGGATC
>JBEPXB010000268.1:0-4908 GCA_041642135.1 Halobacteriales archaeon
GTAGATGCGAACCAGGTACGAGGCCCAGTACGGCAGGACCACGAGCGCGATGAGGAGGTTCTGTCGCTCGCTCGGGACGTTCCGTGCGAGGAAATACGCGAGCGGGTAGCCGATGAGGAACGACACCGCCGTCGTGACGACGGCGAAGTTGATGCTCTTCACGGTGAGCTTGACGTACGGCGTCGGGTCGGTCGTCGCGAGTTCGACTCCCGAGGGGAGCACGCCCTCGACCATCCACGCCAGCGAGTACCAGACTGCCTGCGGGATCGTGGCTCCCTGGGGGACGAAGAACGTCGCGTACTGCTGGAGGCCGATGTTCGCCGGCCCGAGGAGGACCTCCCCGAACGCGCCGCGCTCGCCGAAGCTGTAGTAGAACATCACTCCCAGCGGGATCAGGAAGAAGACGGTGAGCCACAGCGCCGAGGGCGCGGCGTTGACGATCAGGCCGAGGTACTCGTTCCGACGGACCCGACGCAGGCCCTCCCTGAGGGCGCCCGCCCGGCCGGGTTTCGTCTCGTAGTCGCTTGCCATGTGTCGGGGTAACGCTACCGGCCCTTGCGTTGACCGGTAGTAATACCTTTTGCCTCGCCCGACGCGATCCGAGAGCTCTCCGTCCGTACGGGGCTCGTTCCGAACGTTCTCTCCCGTTCGGCGCCGATGGCCGGCGATCCCTACACACTTTTTGCCGGGTGCCCCCGTAGCCGGTCCATACCGTGACCTCGAACGACGCCCCCGTCGGTCCCGCGGACATCGACGGGACCGACCTGCAGATACTGAAGATCCTCCAGACCGACGGCCGGGTCGCGCTCTCGGAGATCGCGCGACGGCTCGACATGGGTTCGGCGACCATCCACGAGCGGACGAACGACCTCGAGGAGCGGGGGTACATCCGGGAGTACCGCGCCGTGCTGGACCCGGAGATGCTCGGGTTCGACGAGGTGGCGTTCGTCCGGGTCGACACCGACGCCGGCCAGGCCTCCGCCGTGGCCGAGCGCCTCGCGGAGGTGCCGCCGGTGCAGGAGGTCCACGAGGTGACCGGCGAGTTCGACCTCCTGCTCAAGGTCCGCGTGCGCGACCGGCCGGCCCTGGCCGACCTGCTGCGCCGGGTCGGCGAGCACGACGGCGTCAGGACCACCGCGACCAACATCGCCCTCCGGAGCGTCCGCGAGGAGAACAAGCTCGACCTGTGACGATGACCGGGCTGGAGCCGTCGGTCCGGACGGAGGTGGGTCGGCTCGAGCGGGTGCTGGTCCACGAACCGGGCGAGGAGCTCTCCTCCGTGGTCGATCCGGACGCGTGGGGGTGGCGTGGGCTCCCCCGCCGGAAGCAGGCCGCCAAGGAGCACGCCCGACTCGTCGATGCTCTCGAGTCCCACGGCGTCGTCGTCCACGAACTCGGCGAGGCCGCCCCCGACCTGGCGGAGTCGATGTTCGTCCGCGACGTCGGCTTCGCGCTCGAGGGCGGGTTCGTCGTCGGCAACATGCACGAGGCGATCCGCCGCGGCGAGGAGATGCAGCTGACCGCCCGGGCGGTCGAACTCGAGGTCCCCATCTACCACACGGTCCACGGCCCCGGGCGGTTCGAGGTCGGTAACGTCGTCTGGCTCGACGAGGAGACCGTCGCCGTCGGCCGGTCGATGACGACCAACGCCGAGGGGATACGCCAGGTCCGGAGCGTCCTCGATACCTATGGGGTGGACCTCGTCGAGGTGCCGATCTTCGGGAGCACCGAGAGCACCGGCCAGACCCACCTCGCGCTCGTCTTCGGGATGGTCGCGCCCGACCTCGCGCTGCTCTACCCGCAGGCCGTTCCGCCCGAGTTCCGGAGCCTCCTCGAGGACCGCGGTATCGACACCATCGACGTACCCCGGCGCGAACAACGGAACATGGTCACCTCGACGGTCGTCGTCGAACCGGGCCACGTCCTGATATCGGGGGCGAACCCCGAGACGTGCGAGGCGCTGCTCGACCGCGGGCTCGAGGTGACCGAACTCGACATCCGCGAGATACGCAAGGCCCGCGGCGGGCTCAAGGGACTCGTCCTCCCGCTCGAGCGTGCCCCCGTCGGCGGGACCGAAGATTCGACCGAACTACGTCGTTGACCGGGTATCGCGGGAAGGTTTTCGGCCAGCGGCTCTCTCGGAGAAAGTTTTATCGGCACGCCACCCCCGTCGTGTGCTATGAGTCTCGACAGCGAGCGCGACCACTTCGACGCCCTCCGCGAGCGGACGCCGAAGAGCGAGGCGTACCACGAGCGGGCGGCGGCCGTCACCCCGCTCGGCGTGGAGTCGAACGTCCGGTCGGTCGACCCCTATCCGTTCTACCTCGGCGAGGCCGAGGGGTCCTACGTCTACGACATCGACGGGAACCGCTACCTCGACTTCCTCCAGGGGCTCGGACCAACCATCCTCGGTCACGGCGACGAACGGGTGACCGAGGCCGCCAGGGACCAGATCGACCGGTGTGCGGAGGTGACCGCGCTCCCGCAGACCGTCGCCATCGAGTACATGGAGAAGGTGGTCGAGATGACCCCGAGCATCGAAACCGTCCGCCTCGCCAACAGCGGCTCTGAGGCGACGATGCACGCCATCCGCGTCGCCCGCTCGTTCACCGGGAAGACGAAGATCGCCAAACCAGAGGGCGGCTACGCGGGCGCCCACGACTACGCTCTTCAGTCCGTGTACGCCAGCGAGGAGGCACTCGGCCCCGCCGATCGACCCAACACCGTCTCCTACGGGACGGGCATCCCCGAGGCGGTGGGCGAGACGGTCGTCGCGTTCCCGTTCAACGACGAGGAGGCGACCGAGGAGATACTCCGCGAGCACGCCGACGATATGGCCGCGGTCATCCTCGAACCCGTCCTCGCCTCCTGTGGGGTGCTGAAACCCCGCGACGGCTACCACGAGTTCCTCCGCGACCTGACCGAGGAACTCGGGATCGTCCTCATCTGGGACGAGGTGATGACCGGCTTCCGGCTCGGCCCGGGGAGCGCCCAGGGTCGGTTCGGGATCACCCCCGACATGACCACGTTCGCGAAGGTCGCCGGCGGCGGGTTCCAGCTCGGTGGCTTCGGGGGCCGCGAGGAGATCATGGCCGAGATCGAACCTCCCGAAAGCGAGGACGAGGAGTCCTGGCACGCCTCTGCGTTCCACGGCGGCACCTACAACGGCCACCCTGTCGCGTGTGCGGCCGGCCTCGCCGCGCTCGAGACCCTCGACGAGGAGCCCGTCTTCGAGACCATCGAGGCCTACGCCGAGGACCTCTTCGGCGGGCTCCAGGAGGTCGCCGACGACGTCGGCGTCGACGCGACCGTCGAACACGTCGGCTCGATGGGCCAGGTGTTCATGATGGACGAGGCGCCGTACCACTACCGGGACACCTGGCACGCCGATGCCGATCTGTTCCGGGACTGGTGGTTCGAGGCCGCCGCCCGCGGCGCCCTGTTCGGCAACCACGACCAGTTCGAGCGCTTCTTCACCGCCTACAGTAACACCGACGAACAGATCGCCGAGGCACTCGAGATCGCCGAGGAGGCGTTCCGGGCGGTGAAATGAGTCCGCGAACCTACGCCGGCACGCCACGGGGGACGCGCGTGCGGAACGCTGGCCCGAGCGGGATGATCGCCCGATGACCGAGCGCGTCGCGGTGGTCGGCGGCGGTGTGATCGGCTGTGGCGTCGCGCGCGAACTCGCGCCCGACCACGACGTCGTCGTCGTCGAGAAGGGGCAGGTCGCGGGCGAGGCCAGCGCCCTCGCGGCTGGCCTGATCACGATGTCTTCCTCGTACACGGACATCCGGTCGGTCGCGGAGTTCGCCAACGGCTTCTTCCGCGAGTACGACGGCACCGGCGAGTTCCGCTTCACCGAGCGCGAGAGCGTCGAACCCGTCCCGCCCGAGCGCGAGGGCGAGGCCCGCCGACGGGCCGAACGCCTCGCCGACGGGGACGTCCCAGTGGAGTTCGTCGAGGCCGAGGCGCTCGCCGACCGGTACCCGCGGATCGACACCGAGGGGCTCGTCGGCGGGGTGGTGTTCGAGGGGAGCGGCTGGGTCGACCCGTACACCTTCGCGACGACCCTCCAGGCCGACGCGATAGACCGGGGTGCGGCGTTCCGGACCGACACCGCCGTCGACGGCGTCGCCGTCGAGGGCGGTGCGGTGACCGGTCTGGAGACCGAGGCCGGTTTCGTCGAGGCCGACACTGTCGTCGCCGCCGCCGGGTGGCGGACGGCGGACCTCCTCGTGGATCTCGTGGAACTGCCGTTGCGGCCATACCGGACCCAGTGTGTCGTCGTCGAACCGCCGGAGGACGCCTCGGAGCTCCCGATGGGGTGGATCCCCGAGGAACACGTCTACTGGCGCCCGGAACTGAACGGCGATCTGCTCCTCGGCGGCTGGTCGTTCGCCGAGGACGACCCCGAGGCCGCGAGCGGAAAGGAGGACGAGGGGTTCCGCCAGCACGTCGCCGAACTCCTCCCCGAGACGTTCCGCGGGATGGACGGCGCGGAGTTCGTCAACGGGTGGGCCGGCTGCGACGGCGCCACGCCCGACACCCGACCCATCTTCGACGCGCCCGACGAGGGGCCCGAGGGGCTGGTCGTCGCCGCGGGCCTCCACGGCCGCGGCGTGATGACCACGCCCGTGGCGGTGCGGGCCGTCCGCTCGCTCGTCACCGGCGAGTCGGCCCCGTTCCCGCTCGATCCCTTCCGCCTGGGCCGCTTCGAGTCGCGGTCCAGGGACTTCGAGTTCCAGTCGATCAGCGCCTAGAAGTCGCAGTACCCCCATCAGAGGAACGATGTTCGGGAGAGGGATGTACTGACTATCCGGACACTGATACCGTCTCGAAAGCCCCGGCCTGCGTGGCGGCGGAGCCGCCACGATATCGGTTGCCGGCGGGCCGGCAACCCCGGCT
>JBEPXB010000269.1:0-4903 GCA_041642135.1 Halobacteriales archaeon
GGCCTCCGCGACGGCGGCGAGCGCCCGCGCGAGTCCGCGGACGGGACCGGGGTCGTCGGAACCACCTCCACCGGTACTCGCGTCACTCTCGCTCCCCCCGTCATCGCCGCTCTCGGAACCGTCGTCGTCCTCGTCACCCTCGTCGGCGATTGCGGCGACCTCCGCGCGCGTCTCCTCGGCGACGTCCGCGAGGAACGTCGCCAGCGGGGCCACCCCGGTCCGGGGCTCCTCGATCCGGACCGCCGTCTCGTCGGCCGGGACGACCCTGAACGCTCCCACCTCGTCGTCGGCGTCCCGGACCTCCGTCGTGTAGGCGCCGCCGCGGTGGACGTAGACGGCGCCCGGTCCCGACAGCGGCACGTCGTAGAGCCGGCCGGCGAAGTCGTCCTCGACCGCGAGGTCGGTCAGGTCGGCGTCGGTCCCCCCGGCGTCGACTTCGAGTTTCGTCGCGTCCTCGCGAGAGACGAGCGGGACCTCCCCACCGACGCCGCCGACGGTCGGCTCGCCGCCGGCGACCGACACCGTCTCGGCGTGTGGCGCGAGGCCGGCGCCGTTGACGGTCAGCCGATGTTCGCCTTCCGCGACGTCCTGCACCATCGCCACGCCGCGGAAGGTCGGCACCGCCTCGGCCTCGCTCTCGAGCAGCGCGACCGCCTCGGTCCCGAGCGTGGTCGTCGTGAGCCCCTTGCCGTCGGGGGCCTCGTCGAGGGTCACCGCCTCGGTGACGGCGGCGACGACGCTCGCCGCGGGACCGGGGTCGGCGACGGCGTCGTACCGCTCGGCGAGCGCCGCACGGTGGGTCGGGTCAGAGACGTCCGCCGCCGGGTCGGTGTAGCGGGCCTGTGACCACGGCCTCGGGACGCTCGTGATGTGGCTCGCGACGGCGTCCTCGGCGAAGTCGGGGACGGCGAACTCGAAACTCAGCTGTGGCCCGGTGAACGCCGCGATGTGCTCCAGTTCGCCCGTCGGGACGAGGTCGTACGTCACGTCGGCCTCCTCCGAGCGACTCTCGGGCCCGAAGACGAGTCCGGTCGACCGCCCGGGCAGGTCGGTCGGCGGGGCCGAGAGCGCGTCGAACGATCGGACCGTGAGCGACTCGTCGATCAGGTCCGACCGCTCGACGGCGGGGAGCCGTTCGTGGTCGTAGAGGGGGGCGCCGTCGAGCTCCGGGACGAGGTAGGGGAGCCTCGCGCCCTCGTCGCGGGGGAGGCCGTACGCCGCCGGGACCGCCGCGAGCTCGCCGAGCGCCTCGACCGCGCGGTTGGTGATGTCCGCGACCGCGTCCCCGGTCGCGAGCCGCTGGAACCGCTCCGGGCTGTCGTTGACCGACAGCGCGCTCGAGTGTGACCCCAGTTCCGAGAGGATCCGAACCGGCCCCGGGTCGGGGTCGATGAACTCGTTGTTCGGCACCTTCCGAGAGTGGGCGCTGGCGACGTACAGCACCGGCTCCCCGGCTTCGGTGTCGACGAAGACCTGGAGCAGTTCCCAGTCGTGCCAGTGGAAGTTCGTCGTGAACTGGTCGAACGCCGCGTAACACCAGAACTGGACGACGGCGAGCGGCGAGCCCTCGTACCGGACGGCGCGGTAGAACACCGTCGGATCGGGCGGTGTCTCGGCGTCTCGGGCCCGTTCGGTGTAGCCGTCGAGCGCGTCGAACCCGTCGACGACCGTCTCGCCGTCCCGCTCGGACTCGTACTCGCGGGGGTCGGTCGGGAACCACCGCTCGGCCGCGTCGAAGTAGAGCGTCGGCGCGAACCGCTCGGCCAGGTCCCGGGCCTCGCTCCCCGGGACAGCGGTCGCCGTGGCGTCCGGCCCGACGTTCCCGCCACCCTCCCCGTTCCCGTCGTTTTCGTCGTTCCCGTCGTCCTCCTCGTCGTCCCCGGAGGAGCAGCCGGCGAGCGACGCCGTCCCGACTCCGGCGATGGCCCCGAGGACCGCCCGCCTGTCGACCGGTCGGCCCGGTTCGTCGTCCTCCGACACGGGTCACCGCCTCCCGACGAGGTGGTCCGCGGCGACCTCTTCGGGCCGGGAGGCCCGGACCGGGCGTCGGCGACGGCGTGCTCCGTTCACGTTCGCGTCGTCGGACGGGCGGCAAAAATGCCTTCCGAAGGTCGCCCCCGTGTCCTTCTAACCGGTCGCCCGCTATCAGGCGGGGACGATCCGGTGGAGTCCGCCGCCGTTCGACCCGATGCCGAGGACGTAGACCTCGCCGTCGGCGTCCCGGCCGAACGAGAGTATCCGCTCGAGTTTCCCCGCGTCGGCGTCGACGACCCGAACGACGCGCGTCTCCCAGAACCCGCTGTCGTCGGAGGGGGTCCCGACGAACAGGCGTCCGCCGGCGTTCAGGTCGCCGAAGACGTACCGGCCGAACAGCCCCGGCAGCGCCGTCCCGCGGTAGACGTAGCCGCCGATGACCGAGACGCCGCTGACGTCCTCCCCGGAGTGGGGGTACTCGATCACCGGGTCGATCAGGGGTTCGCCATCCCTGACGTCCGGTGGGGTCTCGTCGGGACAGTCGTCCGCGCTGAAGCAGTGGGTCGCCTCCATCACGTTCCACCCGTAGTTGCCACCCCGCTCGACCAGGCTCACCTCCTCGTAGCGGTTCTGTCCGACGTCGCCGACGTAGAGGTTCCCGCGGTCGAACGACATCCGCCAGGGGTTCCGGAGCCCCCAGGCGTAGTGCTCGTCGAGCCCCTCGCGCCCCACGAGCGGGTTGTCCTCGGGGATCGCGTACGGCTTGCCGTCCTCGCGACGGTCGACGTCGATCCTGAGGACGCTCCCGAGGAGGTTCTCGGTCACGTCCTGGCCGTTGCCGCCCTCGACGCCGTCGTACCAGTCCTCGACGTGACCGGTCCCCTGGTCGCCGCCGGCCCCGCCGTCGCCGACGGCGACGTAGAGGTAGCCGTCGGGACCGAACGCCAGGTCGCCCGCGTTGTGGTTGCCCTGTGGCTCGGGGATCTCGAGGACGGCCCGTTCGGAGTCGCGGCGAACCCGCCGACCGTCGCGGGTGGCCTCGAACTCGGCGAGGACGAACGTGTGGCTGTAGTTCTCGGGTGTCCCCTCCCGCCGCGGGGCGCTGTAGCGGACGTAGAGCCGCCGGTTCTCGGCGAAATCGGGGTGGAGGGCGAGGCCCAGCAGACCCTTCTCGTTGCCCCTATCGTCGATGGTCTCCCGCAGGTCGAGGAACGGCTCCTCGCGCAGGCCGTCGCCCTCGTGGACGTACGCGACGCCCCGCTGTTCGACGACGTAGCGCCGGTCGGCGTCGGGGGCGAACGCCACGTCGACCGGGCCCTGCAGGCCGTCGGCGAGGGTCTCGAGGCCGACCGACTCGGGCGGCGTTCCGGTCGCGGCCGTGCGCGTCGCTGTCGCCGTCGCGGTCGGCGTCCCCGATGGCGTCGCCTCCGGTTCCGGGGTGTCGGTGTCGTCAGCCGTCCCGGCGTTCGAGCCGAGGCTCGAACAGCCGGCCAGTCCAGTCGCGGCCCCGGCGGCAGCGACCCGCAGGAGGCGCCGCCGGGTGGAGGTCCGCTCCATGCGGGAACGACGAGCCGGATACGGAAATACGTCCCCTCTCCGGCGAACCCGGGTCCGTCGGGAACGTCGGGGATACGCCCGTGCCGACCCTGTCGAACGCTCGTGATACGCTCGAGGAACGTCCGCGGAACGCCCGCGACCGGCGATGCGAACCGGCGAGGGGCCTCGAACGACTCCCGGACGAGGTGGTCGGCGGGACCCGAGAACTATTACCGGCGGGGCGAGAACCCCCGACGATGGCCACGACGAGCCGAGACGGTCCCGTGCTGGTCGCGGTCGGGAACCCGGAGTACGTGGAGCAGCTCGTCCGGACTGCTGGCGACCTCGCACACGGCGGCTCGGGGACGGTGCGGATCGTGACCGTCGTCGTCAAGCCACGCGACTCCCCGTTCGGCGTGTTCGACGACGAGACCATCCGCCGGGAGTTCGCGGCCGAGGGGCACGACCTGATCGAGCGGGCGGAGACGCCCCGGGGCGTCGCCGTCGAGCGCGAGGTGGTCGTCGCGCGGTCGGTCGCGAGCGGGCTCCTCTCGGCGGTCGAGGAGGCCGACCCCGCCGCGCTCGTCGTCGGCTGGCACGGGCGCTCCCGCCGGACGGACGCCCTCCTCGGGACGACCGTCGACCGGCTGGTCGAGCGGGCCCGGTGTGACCTCTACGTCGAGCGCGTCGGTCGCGAGGCGAACGGCGTCGACTCCGTCCTGCTCCCCGTGGCGGGCGGCCCCCACGTCCGGGCGGCGGCGACCGTCACCCGGGCCATCGCCGGGCGGAACGACGCCCGCGTCCACGTGCTCTCGGTGGCGACCCCCGGCATCGGCTCCGGGGACGCGGACGGGTACGTCGTCGAGGCCAGGGAACTCCTCCAGACCGCCGGCGAGCGTGGGCGAACGCGGGAGGCCGAGGCGGTCGCCGTCGGTGGCGTCCACGACTTCCCGGTGGAAACCGAGGTCGTCGAGGCGGGGGACGTGACCGAGACGATCGTCGCGGCGGCGGCCGACCACGACATCGTGGTGATGGGTGCGACCCGGCAGGGTCCGCTCAGGGGCCGACTCGTCGGGTCGGTTCCCCGGAGGGTGGTCGACCGGACCGACGCGACCGTCGTCCTCGCGCGGGACGCGGGCGTCGTCGGGGGGCTGCTCGGTCGGATCGGGGGGTTACTCCGGTGGTGACGGGATTCCCCGTCGCGGCGGCGGTCTCCGGCCTCGGCTTCTGGGCGCTGGTGGTCCTGGCGACGCTCACCGGGCTCGTCACCGCGTGGGCGCTCGGCGCGAACAGTAACTCCCCGCCGTTCGCGCCGGCCATCGGCGCGAACGCCATCTCGACGATGCGGGCGGCGTTCCTCATCGGCATCCTCGCGGCGCTCGGGGCACTCACG
>JBEPXB010000270.1:0-4861 GCA_041642135.1 Halobacteriales archaeon
TCCGGGGTTCGGGCTGGCCGCCGCGGAAGTCCTCCTCGACGCGCTCGTAGTAGTCCCGGATGTCCTCGGTGATGGTCGGCCGCACGGACTCGAGGGCTTTCCGGAAGTGGCGCATCTCGACCTCCTCGGCCTCGTCGTTCTCGCGGAGGGCCATGATGGCCGCCTCGCGGGCGATCGACTCGAGGTCCGAGCCGACGTACCCCTCGGTGATCTCGGCGAGCTCGCGCAGGCTCACGTCCGGGGCGAGCGGGGAGTTCTGCGTGTGGATCTTGAGGATCTGTTCGCGTCCCTCCAGTTCGGGTTCGCCGATGTATACGAGGCGGTCGAACCGGCCGCTACGGATGAGCGCGGGGTCGATCATGTCCGGGCGATTCGTCGCGCCGATGACCATCACGTTCTCCATCTCCTCCAGCCCATCGAGTTCGGTGAGGAGCTGGTTGACCACCCGTTCGGAGACGTTCGAGCCGACGTCGCCGCCCCGGCCGGGCGCGAGCGAGTCGAGTTCGTCGAAGAAGATCACCGTGGGTGCGACCTGCCGGGCCTTCCGGAACGTCTGTCTGATGGCCTTCTCGGACTCGCCGACCCACTTCGAGAGCAGCTGTGGCCCGCGCACGGAGATGAAGTTCGCGTTCGTCTCGTTGGCGACCGCCTTGGCCATCAGGGTCTTGCCCGTGCCGGGCGGGCCGTAGAGCAGCACGCCCGAGGGCGGGTTGACGCCCATCCGCTCGAACTTCTCGGGGGAGTTCATCGGCCACTCGACGGATTCCTGGACCTGCTCCTTGGCGTCGGCGAGCCCGCCGACGTCGTCCCACGATATCTTCGGGAGCTCGACGAGCACCTCCCGCATCGCGCTGGGATCGACCTCGGCGAGCGCGCCGCGGAAGTCCGTGCGCTTGATGATCATCCGGTCGATGAGGCTCGGCGGGATGTCCTCCTCGTCGAGGTCGATCTCCGGGAGGTACCGTCGGAGTGCCTTCATCGCCGCCTCCTTGGTGAGGCTCTCGATGTCCGCGCCGACGAAGCCGTGGGTCTCGTCGGCGAGGTGGTCGAGGTTCACGTCGTCGGAGAGGGGCATCCCCCGGGTGTGGATCTGGAGGATCTCCTTGCGCCCCTTCTCGTCGGGGACGCCGATCTCGATCTCGCGGTCGAACCGGCCCGGCCGGCGCAGGGCGGGATCGACCGAGTCGACCCGGTTGGTCGCCGCGATGACGATGACCTGGCCCCTCGATTCGAGCCCGTCCATCATCGTCAGGAGCTGGGCGACGACACGGCGCTCGACCTCGCCGGTGACGTCCTCGCGCTTGGGCGCGATGGAGTCGAGTTCGTCGATGAAGATGATGGAGGGCGACTCCTCGCTCGCGTCCTCGAATATCTCCCGTAACTGTTGTTCGGACTCGCCGTAGTACTTCGAGATGATCTCGGGGCCGGCGATGGAGAAGAAACTCGCCGACGTCTCGTTGGCGACCGCCTTCGCGAGCAGGGTCTTGCCCGTGCCCGGCGGGCCGTGCAGGAGAACGCCCTGCGGCGGTTCGATCCCCAGTTTCTTGAAGATCTGCGGGTGCTTCATCGGGAGTTCGACCATCTCCCGGACCCGCTGTATCTCGCTCTCGAGGCCACCGATGTCCTCGTAGGTGATGCCGCCGCCGGTCTTCTCGAACCCCGAGATCGGTTCCTCGCGCAGTTCGACCTCCGTGTCCTCGGTGACGAGGACGACACCCTCCGGCTCGGTCTCGACCGCGATGAGCGGGATGGCCTGTCCCGGCGAGCGCATGAACGGGTGGTTGGTCGAGGACATCACGGGGACGATGTCGTGTCCGACCACCGGCCGTTTGAGTATCTGCCGCTTGACCATCCCGGCCGCGTCCGAGCCGAACTGGACGCTCGCCTCCTCCGGCGGCGCGAGCACCAGTCGGTCGGCCTTCGTCGCCTCGGCCTTCCGGATAGTGACCCGTTCGCCGATACCCACGTCCGCGTTCTGCCGGGTGAACCCGTCGATCCGGACGGTGTCCGTGTTCCAGTCCTGCCGGTCCGCGCGCCACACCTTCGCGGCTGTCGTGTCCGCCCCCTCGATCTCGATGATGTCGCCCGGACTGAGCTTCAGGTGCAACAGCGTGTCCGGGTCGAGGCGGGCGATACCGCGGCCCGAGTCGTTCGGGTACGCCTTCGCCACCTCCAGTTGAACCTCGTTCATGATAGGCTGTAGTGTGTACAAGGAGGGCCCGCGGCGTCCATATGTCTTCCGTTCACACGGCCGCGGTCGGACGCACGTCGGACTCACGGTGGATCCCGGCGAACGCCGGCGAGCCGTCGCCCGAACGGCTTTTCCCGCCCGGTCGCGGCGTTCGAGTATGCGAACGCTCGCGTTCGACGGCCGCATGGGGGCCTCGGGCGACATGCTGCTCGCGGCGCTGCTCGCGGCCGGTGCCGACCGTGCCTCCCTCGCGCCCGTCGAGGCCGCCGACCGCCTCGACGTCCGCTACGACGTCAGCGAGACGACGAAGACCGGCATCCGCGCGACGACCGTCACCGTCCGTCTCGAGGACGGCTCCGAACGCTCACACGACCACGAGCACGGCGAGGGGGACGGTCACGAGCACGCACACGACGACCACCCACACGGCGACGAACACGACCACACCCACCACGGGGACCACGGCCACTCACACGACCACGCCGAGGGCGCCGGCCCGAAACGGAGCTACCCGGAGGTGCTGGACGTGGTGGCGTCGATGGATCTCGGTACCGGGGTCGAGTCGGACGCGCGGGCCGTCTTCGAGCTGCTCGGCCGTGCCGAGGCGGCCGTCCACGGCACGGACCTCGAATCGACGCACTTCCACGAGGTCGGGGCCGACGACGCCATCGCGGACGTCGTCGGCGTCTGTCTCCTCCTCGACGACCTCGGCGTCGAGCGCGTGGTGACGACGCCCGTCGCCGCGGGCGGTGGCGAGGTCTCGATGAGCCACGGGACCTATCCGATACCTGCGCCGGCGGTCATGAACCTCGCCGCCGAAGCCTCGTGGGAACTGACGGGTGGGCCGGTCGAGGCCGAACTGCTCACGCCGACGGGGGCGGCCCTGCTCGCACACTTCGCCGAGGGGGTCGAGTCGCTCCCCCCGCTTCGTGTCGAGCGGGTCGGCTACGGTGCCGGCGGTTACACCTTCCCCGAGCATCCGAACGTCCTCCGGGCGACCGTCGGCGAGTCCACGGGCTCGCTCGTCCGCGACGAGATACGGGTGCTGGAGACGAACCTCGACGACGCGACGCCCGAGGTACTGGGAAGCCTCCAGGAGACGCTCACGGAGGCCGGCGCGCGGGACGTGACGGTGGTCCCGACGACGATGAAGAAGGCCCGCCCGGGCCACCTCGTGAAGGTCGTCGTCAAACCCGAGGACGCCGAGCGCGTGGCCCGCCGGCTGGCCGAGGAGACCGGCACCCTGGGCGTGCGCGACTCGGGGGCGAGCCACCGCTGGATCGCGAACCGCCGCTTCGTCACGACCACGCTCCTCGAGGACGGCGAGCGGTACGCGGTCGCCGTGAAGGTGGCGAGTGATTCGGATGGAGTGGTCTACGACCTGAGCGCCGAACACGACGACGCGCTGGCGGTCGCCCGCGAGACGGGCCGTCCGGTGCGGGAGGTGGCCCGCCGCGCCGAGCGGGCGGCGCGCGAGGGCGGCGCGACCGACGACCACCTGCTCCACGTCCTCGAACGGGAACGCTGGGGGGCGGTCGAGGACGTTTACCGACCCGAATCGCTCGATTCGGAGGGGTTCGTCCACCTCTCGACGGTCGATTCCATACTCGGCGTCGCGGCGTACAACCACGCCGATGCGGACGACCCGGTGCTGCTGGTGGTCGATCCCGCCGACCTCGATGTCGAGGTGCGGTACGAGGAGATGCCGTCGGGTGCGTTCCCGCACGTCTACGGGCCCATCGACCATGGGGCGGTCGTCGAGGTGCTCGCGTTCCCCCGCGAGGACGGTCGGTACGTCCTCCCCGAGGAACTGCGCTGAGCGAGGCCCGCCCCGGTCGACGGGCGGTCGCCGCGTCTCACTCATACGGTCGTGCGTACCGATGTACCGGCGATCACCCGGACGGGGTCGGGTACCGCCGGTAAAAGACGACGCACGACCGTATCAGTTCCCGCGGTGTTCGGCCATCGCCTCCTCCAGCGTGAGTTCCCCGAGCGCCACGCGCCGAGCCAGGCTGTCGGTGAGTTCGCGGTTCTCGGGGGACCGCTCCCGGGAGCGGTTTTTGACGACCTGTATCTCGCCCGCCGTCGGTTCGACGTCGCGGGAGGAGACGGGTTCGCCCTCCAGCCGGGCGATGTTCACGGCGGCGAGGACGTCCCCCATCCCCGTGCCGCGGGCTCCCTGACCGAGGTACGGGGTCGTGCCGGTCTCGTCGACCAGTTCGACCCGGACGTCCTCCAGCGCGTCGACGATCCGCGCGCCCTGGAGGCGAGCGCCGTCGCCGATCCTGACGACCGGGTCGACGGCGCCCTCGAGTTCGTGCTCGATGGTCGCGACGGCGTCGGCCAGCGGGACGGCGAACGCCGCGACGACGGTTTCGCCCGAGAGGACGGCGATCCCGGGTCGCTCGCCGGGGTCGACGCCGACTACCGTCCGGCCGCCACCGCCGCGGAGCGTCGCGAGCGCCTCCTCGACCGCCCGTCGGGGCTCGCCGGGGGAGGCCCGTACCAGTGCCGCCTCCCCCGGGTCGACCTCGTCCTCGGGGCCGGTGACGACGACGCGCGCCCGCTCGGGCAGGTCGTCGCCGGGTTCGACGGTCGTGAACGTCACCCCGCGGTCACGGAGCTCGCCCACGACGTCGTGGTACACCTCGAAGTCGGCGGTGGCGACGA
>JBEPXB010000271.1:0-4811 GCA_041642135.1 Halobacteriales archaeon
CTGGTGTACGCTATGCCAATAAACATCGAAGCCGCCCTGCGGAGGGGCATCGGCCGGACGGTCGCCCGGAACGGCCTGCTCCTCGTGGCCGTCCTGTTCGTCGTCTCGACTGTCAACGCGATCGTCGGGCTCGGTGTCGCACGGTGGGTAGCGAACCGTGGCGTTCTCCCGAGGGGACTCCCGTTCCCCGGCGAAGTGGGCGCTGCCCTCTTCTCCGTCCCGCCAGCTATCGGCGGCCTCGTCTCACTCCTCGCGGGCCTGGCCACTGTCGTGATCACCATCGGCGCGCTCCGGATCTTCGTCACCGAGGAGACCGAGCGTCTTCCGGGAGAGCACTTCACCGAGAACATGGTGTGGCCGGGCGCGAACTTCGTCATCGGCACCATCGTGTTCGCGGTGATCGTCGGCCTCGGATTCGTCCTGTTCGTCATCCCCGGGATCTTCCTGCTCGTCGCTCTCGCGTTCTGGACGGTCTACGTCGCCGTCGAGGGTCGGAACTTCATCGAAGGGATGCAGGAGAGCTGGGCGCTGACCCGCGGACACCGGATGAGGCTCTTCCTCCTCGGCGTCGCAGTCGTGATCGTCGAGATCGTCGCCAGCGCCGTGTTCGGTCTCGGCGGGATCGCCGGCAACACCGTCGGCGTCGTCATCGCTCAGATCGGGAGCGCCCTGACGACGGTCTTCACGCTCGCCACGCTCGCGGCGGTGTACGAACAGCTCGTCGCACTCCCGCCCGAGGAGGAGACGACCACCACCGACAGCGAGACGGCCACCCCGGCGTAGGACGCAACCTCCGCTGGGAGACTCCCGGAGCCGGACGTTCCCGTCTCGCCGGCCGGGTACCATCCGCGACAGTGTCGTCGATGGCAGATAGGCGCCGGAGGGGTCCACGGATCGGGCTCGCCCGACCCACCGATGGCAAAGTCCGATCTGGACTCGATAGTCCGATCCGGGCTCGTACACCGCTTTCTCGGTCGTGTTCCACGTAGTCGCCGTCGATACCGAGCCGCTCCGTGAGGGTTTTCCCCGCCCGACCGGAACTCGGGGTATGCGCCGCATCGGGGTCGTCGTCAACCCCATCGCCGGGATGGGCGGGCGGGTCGGCCTGAAGGGGACGGACGGAAAGGTCGAGGAGGCGATCGAGCGGGGCGCCGAGCCACGGGCGCCCGGACGGGCGGTGGACGCGCTCTCGGCGCTCCGCGAGCGGGCGGCCGGACTCGGCGAGGAGGTCGAACTCCTGGTCTGGGGCGGCCGGATGGGCGCCGTGGAGGCCCGCGAGGCCGGCTTCGACCCCGTCGTCGTCGGCGGTCCGGCGAGCGACGAGGTAGGCGAGACGACGAGCGAGGACACCCGCGAGGCCGTCCGGGCGTTCGTCGAACGGGGGGTGGACCTCGTGCTGCTCGTCGGCGGGGACGGCACGGCCGTCGATGTCGCGGAGACGCTCTCGGAACTCGATACCGACACCCCGATGCTCGGGGTGCCCGCGGGAGTGAAGGTCTACTCGTCGGTGTTCGCGGTGACGCCTCGCGCCGCGGGGCGCCTCGCCGTGGTCTTCGACGCCACCGAGACCCGCGAGGTGAACGACATCGACGAGGACGCCTACCGCGGGGGCGAGGTCCACACCGAACTCCGGGCGCTGGCGGAGGTGCCCGTCGGCGAGGACCTCCAGTCCTCGAAGCAGGTGGGGGGCGGCACCGTCGAACAGCTCGCGGAGGGCGTCGCCGAGGACGCCCGTACGGACGCCGGCGCGACCTACGTGCTCGGGCCGGGCTCGACGCTCGCGACCGTGAAACGCGAACTCGGGTTCGACGGGACGCCGCTGGGCGTGGACGTCTGGCGCGACGGCGAGGTCCTGGTACTGGACGCCGCCGAGTCCGATATCCTCGAACACCTCGGCGAGCGGAACGTCGTGGTGGTGTCGCCGATCGGCGGTCAGGGGTTCGTCTTCGGGCGCGGGAACCCACAGATCTCGCCGGACGTGATCCGCCAGTCCGACGTCGAGGTCGTCGCCTCCCGTTCGAAACTCGACGACACCGGGGTGCTCCGGGTCGACACCGGTGACCCCGATCTGGACGATGAACTCCGGGGCTGGGAGCGCGTCCGCGTGGGCCGGTTCGAGCGGCGGATGGTGAAGGTCGTCTGAGCCGGTCGGGTCGGACCGGCGACCGTCGGCGGACCGGGGTAGCGAGCCCTCGCTCCGTCCCGACCCATATACGAAGGTATCTCACCGGATCGTCTATAAGGAATAGTGTGGGCAGGGTTTTCCGTATAGTGAAGATTAAGGTCATGCAAGGACATCCATCCGAGTATGGAGACGCGGAAGGTCCAGCGGCTCGGCCCGTCGACGCTGGCGATGACGCTGCCGGCGGAGTGGGCGAAGGCACAGGACGTGGAGAAGGGCGACGAGGTGTCGCTGCGGATCGGCTCGAAGGGCACGCTGACGGTGATGCCCGAGTCGGTCCAGCAGGAGGAGAGCGAGGCGGTCATCCACGCGAGCGAACTCGACGCCGACGCCGTCGAGCGCGCCATCCTCGCGCAGTACGTCCTCGGTCGGCGGGTGATCGAGGTTCAGGTCGAGGAGGGCGGCACGCTCGACTCCTCGACGATCAACGCGGTCTACAACGCCGAGACGCAGCTGATGGGGCTGGGCGTCATCGAGGAGACGCCCGAGCGGATCGCTATTCGGTGTTCGGTCGACCCGGAGGACTTCACGCTCGACAACCTCCTCCTCCGGCTGGAATCGACGGGCTCGACGATGCGCAACGAGGCCGTCAAGGCGCTCGCGCACGGCAACCCCGACCTCGCCCAGCGCGCCCTGAATCGCGAGCGGCAGGCGAACAAGATCTTCGTCCTCCTGCTCCGACTGATCTTCACCGCCTACCAGAACCCGAACCTCGCCCGCGCGGTCGGGCTGGACGACGGCTTCCCGCTCATCGGCTACCGCTCGATCGCGAAGAACCTCGAACTCACCGCCGACAACGCCGAGGACATCGCCGAGATCGTCCTCGAGACCGAGGGTCACACGCTCGACGTCGACAGCGCGACGATGCGACAGATACGGGAGTTCACCGACGCGGTCAACGAGATCACCGAACTCGGCGTGAAGGCGGCCGTCGAACGGGACTACGACATCGCCATCGAGGTCAAGCGGCTGTTCCGCGAGATCGAGGACCGCGAACGCGAGATGCTCGCCGAACTCCCCGAGATGGACAACAAGGACCTGCTCCAGGTGCGGGAGGTGCTCGTCAGCCTCCAGCAGACCGCCCAGTACGCCGTCCGGAACGCCGAGATCGCGACCAATCTCGCGCTCGACGAGGACTCGGACTACGTCACGATCTCCTGATCGCCTCCCTTCTCCGGCCGGTACGACGCTTTCCCTGCGGTCCCGTCTCGTCGCGCCGTGTTCCCGGTCCTCGTCGCCCGGACGCTCGCAGGTGACGATGGTGACTCCGTGGACTACCGCCGACAGGTCCCGGTAGCGGACTGCTTCTCGACCACGAGCGGGCTCCGGCTCGTCAGTTCACAGTCGAACGCGGGGTGCTCCGCGAGGTGCCGCAGGACCATGTGTCGCCGGGAGCCGGTGACGTCCCCCGCCACGGCCCCGACCGCTGCCACATCGAACTGCCCGGGGAGGCGCTCGTAGAGCCGGCGGAGTTCGCCGAAGGAGTCGAACACCGTCCGGTTGCCGGGCGAGTCGACGCCGCGGCGCGAGACCACGTAGCTCGCGTCCGGGCGGTGCTCGCCGGTCGTCCGACGGAACTCTCGTCGTCCCACGAGTGCATCGCCGATGGCCGTCCGGAGCCGCTCGGCGGTCTCGCGGTCGACCACCACCGTCTCCTCGGCGACGTGGAGTCGAACGACCTCGCCGTCACGCTGGACGCTCGCCGAGAACGCACTCGGGAGCGCAGTCGCTCCGTGTCATACGGTCGGCTCTCGCGTCGGATCGGCCAAGAGCGTGTTGGGCCCGTATCAGCCAGTGACGCGCCCGTTCGGGACGGCCATCGAGAGTAGCCCCCCGTCCTCCGTCGGGGTCGGGGTGGCCGGGGCGTCGCCGGATCCACCGTCCTGCGTCGGCGTTCCGCCCCCACCGAGGAGTCCGCCGTCGTCCGTCGGCGCGGGTGTCGGGGATGCGCTCGGGCCCGGAGTGGATCCGGGAGCGGGCGTCGATGTCGACCCGGGGGCGGTGGAGGACGGCGTCGAGGTGACGGTCCCCGTGGCGGCGGGTGTGCCCGCCGTGGTTGGCGTGTCCGTCGGCGAGGGCGTGCCGGTCGCCGTGTCGTTACCCGAACCCGCCGCGGCGTTCTCGGTGTCCTTGTTCCCGAAGATATCCGTCTGGACGGTCCGCCCGTAGGTGAGTGCGTCCAGTGGGACCCGCACCTCCGCCCCGCCGGGGAGTTCTATCTTCGCGTAGAAGTCGATCCGGAGCTGGGTCACCTGGTCGTTCCGGAGGTGGCTCACCCACCACTCGTCGAGCCGCTCGTTCCGGATGGCGGTCGTCGTCGAGACGTTCTCGGTCGTTCGACTCTCGATGACGTACTCCCGGTCGCTCGACCCCTCGCCGACCACGATATCGTTCATCGTGATGGTGTACCCGACCTCGGTGACGGCGTACGGGACGGCCTTCGGGTTGTAGACGAGGAACGAGGTGTCGATGGGCGTCCGTTCGTCGGTGACCTCGCCCCACGCCGCGGTCGTGCGGTTGACGTAGAGGACGGGGTCGGAGACGAGCGGCCCGCTCGCGTTCACAGGTCGTGTCTCCTCGGAGGCGAACGCGCCGATCAGGTCCGTCTCGACCTGTTCCTCCTGTGCGA
>JBEPXB010000272.1:0-4811 GCA_041642135.1 Halobacteriales archaeon
GAGCGACGCCGAGGTCGCCCGCATCGACGCTATCGAGCGCGAGGAGGAGCTGTTCCCCGAGTAGCGGGCGAAGTCGAGCGGCACGTGACAGGGGCGCCGGCGCGGTCCGAGGCCGATCCGGCGGCCGGTCGGGACCGACCCGTACCCGGCAGGACGCGGTGGATGCCCTCATGTGGCTCCGGGCCCTACGGCCGCCGTGACCGTCCGTCGGGAACGCGCCACGCTCGCCGGCGTGGTGTTCGCCGTCCTGTTCGCCCAGGTGCTGCTCTACCCCGGCGTTCCGCAGCTGGTGGCGGCGCTCGGCCAGCCCGACCCACTGAGAGCGGGGACGCCGTTCCTCGCCGCGGAGTTCGTCGGCGTCGTCGCCGCCGTCACCCTCTGGGGAGCGCTCTCGGACGCGACCGGCCGCCGGGTCCCGTTCGTCGTCGCCGGAGCGGTGGGCGGGAGCCTCACGTACCTCCTGCTGGCGTGGCTGGTGGCGGTCGAACCGCCGTTCCTCGCCGTGCTCGCGGTCCGGTTCGCACAGGGTGCGCTCACCGGCGGCGCGTTCTCCATCGCGGTGACGATGCTGCTGGACCTCCCCGGCGGACGGGGCCGGAACACGGGCGCCGCGGGCATCGCCATCGGCCTCGGGACGGCGATGGGCGCGCCGGTCGGGGGGCGGCTCTACGCCGTCGACGTTCGGGCGCCGCTGTTCGCCACCGCCGCCCTGTTCCTCGTCGCCGCCCTCGTCGCCCTCCGGGTTCCCGACCGCGCGCCCGACGACCGGCTCCTCGGCGTCCGGGCGGCCGTCGCGGGCCTCCGTCGCCGGCCGGCGCTGGCGGTTCCCTACGCGTTCGGCCTCGTCGACCGCTCGACGGCGGGGTTCTTCGCGCTCGTCGGCACGGTCTACTTCCAGAGCCGCTTCGGACTCGACGCCGCCGGGACCGGCCTTCTTCTCGGAGCTTTCTTCGCCCCCTTCGCCCTCCTCCAGTACCCGTTCGGCGTCCTCTCGGACCGCGTCGGACGGACCCTCCCCGTCGCCGTCGGCTCGCTCGCGTTCGGCCTCGCCGTGATCGGCGTGGGACTCGCACCCGGCGTCGCCGTCGCCGCCGTCACGATGCTCCTGGTGGGTGCGGCGGGAGCGCTCTGTGCCCCCGCGACGCTCGCGCTCGTCGGCGACGTCGCGAGCGGGGCGGACCGCGGCACGGCGGTCGCCGGGTTCAACCTCGTCGGTTCGGTGGGGTTCCTGCTGGGGATCGTCGCCGGCGGCGTCCTCGCGGACCGGTTCGGGTTCCTGGTCGCCTTCCTCGTCGTCGGCGGGGCCGAGGTACTGCTCGCGGTGGGATTGCTGCCGGCGCTGTTGAACCTCGAAACCGGGCGGCGAGCGGCGTTCGGGAGCGGGGAGGACTAGTGCGCCGACACGCAACTGGCGATCAGTGAGGGCATGCGGACGCTCGCCGGAATACGGACGAGGTTCCGAGCCGCGTACCGGTCGAGGGATACCCGGACTGTGCACACCTGACCACACCGTGAGCATCGGCCTACGGGGTAACGTGATACTCTCTGCGGATTTCGTAGAACCATGACACTCGACGCAGTGGCCGGCTACGAACGGGGGCGGGTTTCGCGGGTCGGCACCAGCGCCGTGGTACTCGGAGCGAGCATGGCGGGGCTCCTTGCGGCCCGTGTCCTCGCGGACGGCTACGACCGGGTCACCGTGATCGAGCGCGATCCGCTCCCCGAGGCGCCCGTGGCCCGCCGGGGTGTCCCACAGGGACGCCATATCCATGCCCTCCTCGAGGCCGGGCGGGCCACGCTGGAGGATCTCTTCCCCGGATACTGTGAAGAGTTACTCTCTGCGGGGGCCGTACCATTGGACTTCGTCTCCGACGCCATCGTTCACGATAAGGGCGGCCTCCTCGCCGAGGGCCACGAGCCGCTGGAGACGCTCTTCGCGACACGCCCGCTCATCGAAGGGACCGTCCGCAACCGTGTCACGGACCTCGATGGCGTAACGATACGCGCTGGCCACCGGTTCGTCGACTACCGGCTGAACGACGAGCGGTCGACCATCGACGGGGTCGAAGTCCGAGACGACGACGCGGACTCCCACGAGTATCGCGCGGATCTCGTGGTCGATGCGACCGGCCGCGCGAGCAAGACTCCGGGATGGCTGGACCGCAACGGTTTCCCTGCGCCTCCGGTAGACGAGGTGGAGATCGACCTGGCGTACAGCACGGTCGTCATCGAGCGACCTATCGGGGACAACAGGGCGTTCTTCGTGACACCCGATCCGCCACGTGCCAGGGGAGTGGGTGTCTTCCCGGCCGAACACGGACAGTGGCTGGTCTCCGCGTTCGGGATGCACGGCGATCACCCCCCGACCGATCCCGAGGGATTCCGTGACTTCGTGGCGAGTCTGCCCGGACTCGACATCGCCGGGCTCCTCGATGCCCAGCCGTGGCTGTCCGAGGAGGTGGCTCACTATCCGCTCCCGTCGAACCGGCGGCTCCGGTACGAGAGCCTCGGCCGGTTCCCCGACGGCCTGGTCGTCACCGGCGACGCGGTCGCGAGCTTCAACCCGATCTACGGGCAGGGGATGTCGGTCGCCGCGCTCGAGGCGCTCCAGCTCCACCACACCCTCCGCGAGGGTAGGACGGAAGCCATTGGCCCCCGGTTCTTCGACCGCATCGCGAGCACAGTTGACGTACCGTGGAACACGGCTGTCGGTGGCGACTTCGCGTTCGCAGGGACGACCGGACCCAAGCCCCGGGGGACGGACGTCCTCAACTGGTACGTCGGACGGTTGACGCGCAAAGCGCACACCGACGGCATATTGCGCAATGCCTTCTTCCGGGTTTTCACCCTGGAGCGAGGGCCGCAATCGCTGTTCCGACCCGGCGTGCTCTGGCGGGTGCTCAGACCCGGCGTGCTCGATCCTGGTCGGCACACCAGCACGCCGGACCGTGCGATACCGCTCATCGACGACACCGATTCCAGGTCCCCGTGATCCAGACTTCGGCGATCGAGGATCGGCCGTCGGTTGGCGACCTGAACAGATACGGGTCGTCCGGGTCTGTCTGATGAATGCGCCCCCTCGATCTCGCACGCCGATCCTGTCCGGTAGTGGGCCTCTCCGCGGTACGTGAAGCCAGGAGCGTATCACTCGACGGTCGACGTCGACTAGCCGAACGTCTCGGCGTCGAGCCGTTCGGCCTCTTCACGGTAGCTCGCGACGAGGTCCTCGGCCCACTCGAGTGCTCTCGGGTCGTCGCTCTCCACGAACGCACCCGGTGGACCGTCCTCGGGACTGGTGTTGACGACCAGGACCGTCCCGTCGATGACGAACAGGTTGCAGGCGATGTGGCCGTCGTAGTCGTAGACGGCGGCGCCGGCCTCGACGGACTCGCGCCATCGGTCCCGTCGCTCGGGGTTCTCGGCGATGTGGTCGGCGAGGCCGCCGGCGAGGACGAACTCCGAATCGACGCCGGCGTCGCGGATGCGGTCGTGGAGCAGCTCGGCGACACTGTGCTCCGGGGGGGCGAGATACGTGAGCGTCCGGACCTCCTCGGCCGGGCCGATCCGGTCGACCAGTTCGCCGGCGAACGACGCCGGGGCGTTCTGGTTCGGACGGTGAACGGTGGCGGCGCGGAAGGCATCGATGCCGACATCGTGGACCGACGCCGGGAGCCAGCTCGCGGCCTCGCCGAGCGAGCGGACGGTCGCCATCGCGTCGATCAGCGGCAGGAACGAAGCCGCGACGTGCTCGCCGGTCCTCGTCGCCCCGTACCGGCCGTCCGCGTTCCGCTCGGTCCAGCCCCGCTCCGCGAGTTCGTTGAGGATGCGCCCGAGCGTCGTCCGCGAGACGCCGGTCGCGTCCATCAGCTCCCGGCGCGTGTGCGGTCCGTCGGCGAGCGTCTCGAGGATACGGACGCGGTTCGCCGACCGCGAGAGGTAGGCGACGTCCTCGAGAGCCGCCTCCGGGAGCGGGCGGGAGTCGCCGGCCATGGACGAGACTTTCGTGTGATTTGTCATCAATGTTCGCACCGTGGGCACGTGGTCACGCCGTGGGAGTCGGCCCACCGGGTAACGGGATAGGGCCGGGGACACATCGACGAGGTACATCCGTGGCGGCCGGGACGAGCGCCCGTCGCCGGGATGGACAGAGGGAGAGAGCCATGTCAGAGACCACGACGGAAGGAGACCACGAGGCGGTCGTACGGCGCTACATCGAGGAGGGGTACAACGAGAAGGACCCGGCGGTCCTCCGGGAGACGATGGCAGAGGACGTCGTCGTCCACGGGCTGTTCGGGACCGACGGGCCCGTAGAGGGGATCGAGGCGTACGGGGAGTACGCGGCCACGCTCATGGGCGCGTTCCCGGACGTGGTCGGCGAGATCCACGATCTGGAGTCCACTGGTGATCGGGTGATAGCCCGCTGGACCATCGCCGGCACCCACGAGGGGGACCTGTTCGGCATCGAACCGACCGGCGAGTCCATCGAGGTCGAGGGGATCGCACTCTTTCGCATGGAGGACGGGCGGATCGCCGAGAAGCGGTACCGACAGGACGACCTCGGGATGCTGGAACAGCTCGGCCTCGTCGAGGGGCCGGTGGGGTAACGCGGATGGCGACCGAGGAACCCGCGCGGACGGTCGAACCGCGGATCGAGGCCTACCGGTTCCACGAGCGGGAGTGGGACGGCTACGAGGAACTGTACGACGCCTTCGACTGGGAGGTACCCGAGCGGCTCAACGCCGCCACGTACTGCTGTGACCGGTGGGCCGAGGCCGATCCGGACCGCGTCGCGATACACGCCGTCGAGTCGG
>JBEPXB010000273.1:0-4801 GCA_041642135.1 Halobacteriales archaeon
GGTCACCGACTACGCCGAGCGGCGCCTCGAGACGCTCTACCCCTCGGGGACCGAGTCCCGGATCGAGGAGGTCCGGGCGTTCGTCGCGGACGCGATGGAGCGGGACCCCGACCCGGCGGCGGTCGAGGCGCTCGCCGGCGTCGAGCCCCTGGAGCCGGCACGGGACGTCAGGGTCCGCGACCGGTGTCTCGCGACGAACGACGCCGAGACGTACTCGAAAGCGCGCGAACTCGTCCCGGAGCTGAGCGTCGAACTCGTCGAGGACGCCCGTGGGCTGGCCGAACTCGCGCGGGGCTACTCGACGGTGGTCGCGCTCGACGAGGAGTTCGCCGGACTCGACGTCGAGGGGGACGTCCGCGTCGAGCCGCGAGCGCTGGAGGACCCTGCGAGCGTCGTCCCCGAGCGGGCGCTGGCGTTCTTCGCGCGGAACCGCGACCGGCTCCGGGCGGCCGTCGCCGTCCACCGGGCGTCCTCGCTCGACCCGCCCTGTGACCTGGACGCGCTCGAGTCGGCGCTCTCGCGGCTCGAGTCGGACGGAACGGTCGCCGGCGACGAGGCGCTCGACGCGCTCGTGACGGCCGTCGACGACCTCGACGCCGCGGTGTCGATGGCCGAGAACGTCGCGAACGACCGTCTTCGAACCGCGATCGAGGAGCGGGACGTCACCATCGAGGGGGCGGACCTGCTCTCGCTGGTCGAGCGGGGCGCGGGGGTGGACTCGCTGCTGCGGCGCGAACTGAGCGACGAGTACGCCGAGGCGGTCGACGCCGCGCGGGACCACCTCCTCGACGCGCTCGGCGTCGAGGACTACGCGTCGGTCGCCCGCCGGGCGTTCGGCGACGAGCCGACCTTTCCCGTGGAGGCCGACGAGCGCGTCGTCTCCCGGCTCCGCGAGGAGCTCACGGCCGCGCGGGACCGCCGGGCCACGGAGTTAAAGCGGGAGCTCGCGGCCGACCTCGCGGACCTGCGCGAGCCCTCGATGGCGCTCGTCGACGCCGCGCTGGACCTCGACGTCGAACTCGCCGTCTCGCGGTTCGCACGGGACTTCGACTGCACGATGCCGACATTCGGCGGAACGGGGTTCGAGTTCGAGGGCGGCCGATCGCCGCTACTGGACGTCCCCTTCGATGAGGTCGAGCCGGTCGACTACGGCGTCTCGGGCGTGGCGCTGCTCTCGGGGGTGAACAGCGGCGGGAAGACCTCGACGCTGGACCTGGTCGCGCTGGTGGTCGTCCTCGCGCACATGGGGCTGCCGGTCCCCGCCGAGCACGCCCGCACGGAGCGGTTCGAGGCGCTCCACTACCAGGCGAAGACCCAGGGCACCCTCGACGCGGGGGCGTTCGAGGCGACGCTCCGGGAGTTCGGCGCGCTCGCGGGCGGCGGCGGAACGGGCGCCGACGGGAACGGTGGGGACGAGAACGAGGGCAGCGACGGGGCCGAAGGCGGCGGACGGCTCGTGCTCGTCGACGAACTGGAGTCGATCACCGAGCCGGGGGCGAGCGCGGTCATCATCGCCGGGATACTGGAGGCGCTGGCCGAGGGGACCTCGACGGCGGTGTTCGTCTCGCACCTGGCGGGGGAGATCCGCGACGCGGCGTCGGTGGACGTCGCCGTGGACGGCATCGAGGCCGTGGGGCTGGAGGACGGCGAACTCGTGGTGGAACGCTCGCCCCGGAAGGACCACCTCGCGCGGTCGACGCCGGAGCTCATCGTGGAGAAGCTGGCGGGGGAGGGCGACTCGAACGGGTTCTACGACCGGCTGCTGGAGAAGTTCGAGGGCGGTTAGCGCCACTCGTCGACGACGAGCGTGTCGACCAGCGGGGCAGAGAGCCACGCGTCCTCCCGACAGAGCGCCGCGATCACGAGATCCGCCCCGTCGATCGAAGCCATCACTTCACAGTCGGGCGCGGTCTCGCCGGCGGCAGTCGGGTCCTGTGCCATGCTTGTTAATAGTTGACAGACATTATATAAACGTAGCGGAACGGTCAGCGGACGTGCACAACCGTCCGACGGCGTACCCGTCGATTACCCGAGGAAGGGTCCACGGCGTCCCGTCTCCGGAGGGCGTGGGCGGGGAACGCGGATAGTGAAAACCGGGTTTCAGTCTACGACAGTTATTAATCCGGATCCGGCCGAACGTGCGGTCGCATGCGGCGAAGACCCCCGTGGTGGGTACGGAGGGTACCGTCCGTCCCGAAAGCGGTGCGGGCGGCAACGGCAGTTTTAACCACACGCAGCCAAAAGGTGAATCCGTAATGACAGATGATTCCAACGTCTCCCGTCGTCGCTTCCTCGTCGCGACCGGCGGGGCGGCGGGTGCGGCAGCGCTCGCCGGATGTACCGGCGGTGACAGTACGCCGACAGCCGAGTCGACGCCGACGGAGGGCGGTGGCCAAACCGAGGGGCCCCAGGACACGGCGACGCCGGGCGACGGTGGCGACGGTGGCGACGGCGGTGACAGTGGCGCGACGCTCCAGCTCATCAACGCCACGAACGGGTCGGGGGGGTTCGACCCGGTCAAGTCCGGCGACACGGCCTCCGGCCGGGTCGTCCAGCAGCTCTACGACGGGCTGATGAACTACCCGAACGGGGAGACCAGCCCCACCCAGCTGCTCGCCGAGAGCTTCGAGACGAGCGACGACTTCACCACCTACACGTTCACGATCAAGGACGCGCAGTTCCACGACGGGTCGCAGGTGACCGCCGACGACTTCGTCTACTCGTTCCGGCGGCTGGCGTTCTCGCCGAACTCCGTCCGGTCGTACTTCGTCCTCGACTCGCTCGGCGTCGTCCAGGAGGGCGGCACCGGCGACTACGGCGAGGAACCCCTGGGCGTCTACGCCGAGGACGAGTCGACGCTCCGGATCGAGCTGAACCAGGCGTTCCACGACACCCTGGCGATGCTGGCGTACTCCTCGTTCGCCGTCCACCCGAAGGGCATCGCGGGGGAGAACCCGGGCGACGAGCAGACCTCGGAGGGCAACCCGAGCGAGTCCTACCGGGAGTTCCTCGAGTCCAACCCCGTCGGCGCCGGGCCGTTCACCTTCGATAGCTGGGAGAAGGGGACCTCCGTCGACATCTCGCGGTTCGAGGACTACCACGGGCAGGTCGCCTCGCTCGCGGGCGTCCACTGGGAGGTCATCGAGGACGACCAGGCGGCCTACCAGTACGCGATGAACAAGAACGCGGACTGGTTCGGCATCCCGACGGCCCAGTACAGTCCCGACAAGGTCCAGAACGCCTCGAAGGACGAGGCCGGCCGCACGGTCGGGCAGTACGGCCCGCTCCAGAACGAGGAGACGGTCAACTACCTGAAGGTGCCCGAGGTGTCGACGTTCTACTTCGGGCTGAACACCGCGGCGGTCCCCAAGCCGGTCCGGCAGGCCATCGCGTACGTCACCAACCAGGAGCAGCTGTCCTCGCAGGTGTTCAAGAACCGGCAGGCGCCGGGCTATCACCTGACGCCGCCGCTGGTCTACCCCGGCGGTGGTAACGCCTACGACCAGCACGTCGAGGAGGCCTACCCGTACAGCCCGGGCGAGGTCGACGTGGCGGGCGCCCAGCAGGTGATGGAGGAGGCGGGCTACGGCGAGGACAACCGGTTCTCCTTTACGTTCACGCACTACCAGAGCCAGACCTGGAGCGAGATCGCCCAGATCATCCAGCAGTCGCTGTCGCCGGCGTACATCGACATGCAGATCGAGCAGGCCCAGTTCGGGACGCTGCTCAACCGCGGTCGCGAGGGGAACTTAGAGGCGTACACGCTCGGGTGGATCGCCGACTGGCCCGCGCCGGACAACTTCCTGCAGCTCATCTATCCGCCGAACACGTACACCGGCGAGACGGGTGTGCTCGGCTACGTGAACTGGGGTCGCGAGGAGTCCACCGAGGCCTCACAGCGGGCCGCCGAGGCGTTCGAACGGGTCCAGAACAACCTGGCCCCGACCGACGAGGCCCAGGAGATCCGCAACGAGGCCTACATCGAGATCGAGGAGGCCAACTGGGAGGACGTCGTGTTCGTGAACACGTTCCACGGCGCCACGGAGGCGTTCTGGTACGACTACATCGACCGCCCCAAGTTCGGGGCGATGGGGACCTCGCGCCAGAAGCTCAACACGACCACGAAGAACACGTCCGGATAACGGTCCGGCCTCCGGCACACCGTCGCCGGTTCTCGACGTGGCCCGACGATCGGAGCCACGAATCAGCGTTGCGAAAGAGATAACCGCGGGAGACCGAAAATCACCCACAGCAAACAGCATGACTCGCATACACGGCGGTGACCGGCCGTGAGCCGGTGGCGGTACTTCGCCCGCCGGGTCGCCCTCGCCGTCCCGGTGCTGCTGTTCTCGACGTCGCTGACGTTCCTGATCATCCGCGCCGGCCCCATCGACCCCGTGGCGGCCGTGACGGGGCTGAACCCGGACCCGGGGTTCCGCCTCGACGTCGCCCAGAGCATCGGGGTCGTCAGACAGAACTGCGCCTCGCCGAATCCCTTCGAGGACTGCCGGGTGCCGCTCTGGGAGCAGTACATCGAATTCATGGTCGGGCTCCTCACCTTCGACCTCGGCGTCTCCTGGAACATCTCCCGGGGGACGTCGGTGACCGAACTCATCGCCTCGCGGGCGCCGGTGACGGTGTGGCTCGGTTTCTGGTCGGTGCTCATCGCGCTGTTCATCGGCATCCCCCTGGGGTTCTACGCCGGGCTCAAC
Source organism: Halobacteriales archaeon (assembly GCA_041642135.1). Taxonomy (GTDB): domain Archaea; phylum Halobacteriota; class Halobacteria; order Halobacteriales; family Haloarculaceae; genus Salinirubellus. The sequence goes on from JBEPXB010000273.1 coordinate 4,713, forward strand.
CCCAACACCCTCTCGGACTACACGGCGTCGTTCGGCGGCATCATCTGGCGGGCGATGCCGAACTTCTGGCTCGGGATCATCCTCGTCGC
>JBEPXB010000274.1:0-4795 GCA_041642135.1 Halobacteriales archaeon
GGCGACCTCGGCGGCGGTAGCGCCGACCCCGACGGTCTCGACCGTCCGGGTCATCACGTCCCTGACGGGGAGGGTAACGAGCATCGAGTGGTGGGAGGTCGCCGGGACACATAGGCCTCTCCCCGCCCCACCGCATCCCCCCGGCCGCGCGGACTACCTACCCCTTCCGCCGGGAATATACCCGTACGGACCGTTCGTGGGGTATGGGCACACGGGACGACCGGGAGGCGAGCGATCCCCGGACGATGCCGGCCCGCCTCCGAGCAGCGCTCGCCCGACTCCGCAGGGCGTTCGAACCGCACCCCCGGGTCGTCGACTGGTCGCTGTTCGCCCTCCTCGCTGTCGTCCTCGCGACCGGCGTCCTCGGGTTCCTCTCGGGCCGTCCCGGCCGGGCGTGGGTGTTCGTCACCCACGGCGTCGCCGGCGTCTCGCTCGTCGCGTTCCTCTACTTCAAGCTCCGCCGGGTCCGGCACCGCTTCGCGCGGCCGACGGTCACGCGCGCGCTCTCGGCGCTCATGGCCGCCGCCACCGCGGGCGCGCTGGCCACCGGCGTCTGGTGGGCGTTCGGCGGGGCGCTCGACCTCGGCCCGTGGGGCCTTCTGAATCTCCACGTCGGTCTCGGCCTCCTCGTCGTCCCGCTGCTCGCGTACCACCTGACCCGGCGGTTCCGGCCCCCCTCGACCGCGGACTTCGAGGGCCGACGGACCGCCCTCCAGTACACCGCCGTCGTCGCCGCCGGGGCGCTCGCCTGGCGCCTCCAGGGGTCGGCCAACCGGCTGCTCGACACCGCGGGCGCGCGCCGGCGGTTCACCGGCTCGCGCGAGACCGGCTCCGACGACGGCAACGCCTTCCCCGTGACCGCGTGGGTCGCGGACGACCCCGACCCCGTCTCGGCACCGGAGTGGTCCCTCTCGGTTCGGGGGGCGGTCGACACCCCGGCGGACCTCGGCTACGGCGATCTGCCGTCCGTGAACGGGGACCGCGCGCTCCTCGCGGCCTCCGAAGACCGCGCGCCTCTCGCGGCCTACGACGACCGCGCGCTCCTCGACTGCACCTCGGGGTGGTACTCCGAGCACGACTGGCAGGGCGTCCGAGTAGGAGACCTGCTCGACGCCGTGGGCGTCGGTGAGGGTGCCGCCTGGGTCCAGTTCCGCTCGGTGACCGGCTACCGGTGGTCGCTTCCGCTCGAGGAGGCTCGCGACGCGACGCTCGCGACTCACGTCGATGGCGAGCGCCTCGCGCACGGCCACGGATTTCCCCTGCGGCTCGTCGCCCCCGGCCGCCGCGGCTTCCAGTGGGTGAAGTGGGTCGAGGAGGTGCGGGTGACCCACCGTCGGGACCGCAGCGAGTGGATCGCCGTCTTCGTCAGTGGGGTCGAGGAGTAGGGCGATCGCTCCGGGCGGACGCCCCGACACGCGGAGCGGGTGACCGTCGGCAGGCGGCGGACGGTAGGATTCGTTCCTGCGCCAGGTGGAAAGTATAAATGGCGGGCAGTAGCAGGGTTCGGACAGGAATGGACATCGAGAACAGGGTCGCCGAACGGCCCGTCTTCGTCACCGGTGCCGACGGGTTCGTCGGCTCTCACCTCGTCGACTGGCTGGTCGAGCACGGCGCGGACGTCCACGCGTTCGTCCGGGCGACCTCCAGCGGCGAACTGAACAACATCGTCCACCGCTCCGGGGAGGTCACGGTCCACCGCGGCGACCTCCGCGACCCGCACTCGGTCAAGCGGGCGCTCTCCGTGCTATCGCCACACGACGACAGTCTGGTCTTCCACCTCGCGGCACAGGCCCACGTCGGGGAGTCCTGGGAGCGACCCTACGACACCGTCGACACGAACGTCCTCGGCACGCTCAACCTCCTGCAGGCCGTCGTCGACCTCGACCTCGACGTCGCGAAGTTCGACACCGCGGGGACGAGCGAGGAGTACGGCAACGTCAAGGAGGAGATGGCCGAGGCCCACGACTTCCAGGACGACGGTCGGGTCCTCCTGTCCGAGCGATCCCCCGTGAACCCCAAGAGCGTCTACGCCACCTCGAAGCTCGCGGCGGACTTCCTCACGATGAACTATCACGACGCCTACGGGCTCCCCACCGTGACCACGCGGATGTTCAACAACTACGGGCCCCGACAGAACCCCCGCTACATCACGGGCACCATCGTCACGCAGGCCCTCGAGCGCGAGATCGTCGAACTGGGCAACCTCCGGCCCAAACGGGACATGTGCTACGTCACCGACGGGGTGCGGGGCCACCTCCACGTCGCGCTCGGGGGTACCCCCGGCGAGCAGTACGTCTACGGCCACGGCGAGAACGTCTCGATGCGCGAGTGGGCCGACACCATCCTCGAGGTCGGCACGGAGGAGGGCCACTGGGACGCCCCCGAGATCGTCCAGGACGAGGACCGCTTCCGACCGGGTGACTCCGACGTCGAGGAACTGCTCGTGGGCTACGAGAAACTCCACGAGGAGACCGGCTGGGAGCCACGGGTCGAGTGGCGCGAGGGGATCCGTCGCACCATCGACTGGTACGCGAACAACCGCGAGGCGTGGTACGGTCGGGTCGACTGGCGATGACCGACGACGCCGACGCCAGCGACTCCGGCGACGGTCACCGGAACGCGTTCTGGGACGGCCGCACCGTGATGGTCACGGGCGGGTCGGGCTTCCTCGGGAGCCACCTCGTCGAGGACCTCCGGTCGCGCTCGTCCGGCGTGGAGACTTTCGTCCCCCGGAGCGACGAGTACGATCTCCGCGAGCGCGCCGACATCGAGCGGGCGTTCGAGGACTCCGGGGCCGACGTGGTGGTCCACCTCGCCGCGACCGTCGGCGGCATCGGCGCCAACCGGGACAACCCCGGTACCTACTTCTACGAGAACGCGGTCATGGGGATCGAACTCATCGAGGCCGCCCGCCGGTTCGGCGTCGAGAAGTTCACCACCATCGGCACCATCTGTTCGTACCCCAAGCACACTCCCGTCCCGTTCAGCGAGGAGGACCTCTACGAGGGCTACCCCGAGGAGACGAACGCCCCCTACGGCATCGCGAAGAAGGCCCTGCTCACCCAGTCGCAGGCCTACCGCGACCAGTACGATTTTGATGGTATCTACCTCATGCCGGTGAACCTCTACGGGCCGCGTGACGACTTCGACCTGGAGACCTCGCACGTCATTCCCGCGATCATCCGCAAGTGTGTCGAGGCCCGCGAGCGCGGCGACGACTCGATCACCGCGTGGGGGACCGGCGAGCCCACCCGCGAGTTCCTCTACGTGAAGGACGCCGCCGAGGGCATCCTCGACGCGACCGAGCGCTACGACGGGCCCGAGCCCGTGAACCTCGGGAGCGGCATGGAGATCTCCATCCGCGAGCTGGTGGAACTGATCGCGGACCTCACCGGGTTCGAGGGCGAGGTCGAGTGGGACACCTCCAAACCCGACGGCCAGCCCCGCCGTCGGCTCGACACCTCCCGCGCGAGGGAGTACTTCGACTGGGAGGCCTCGACCGAGTTCGAGGAGGGCCTCCGCGAGACGATCGACTGGTACGAGGCGAACCGCGAGCGGATCGTCGGCACAGAGGCCTGAGCCGTGACCGACGCCCGCCGCGACGACCCCGCCGACCCCGACGGCCGTGGCGAGCACGGCGACCGCGACGCTCGTGACACTCGCGAGGGGCGCGAGGGCCCGCGGGTCGTCGCGCTCGCCGTCGACGGGATGGAGCCCTCGCTGCTCGAGCGGTGGGTCGACGCCGGCGAACTCCCCGAACTCCGGGCGCTCCGCGAGGACGGCGCGTACGGGGTCGCCCGGTGCTCCTCGCTCTCCTCGGCGAACCAGTGGACGACGCACTTCACCGGGGTCACCCCGGAGACCCACGGCGTCACGGGGTTCCTGAAGGGCGACCGCAAGCGCCGGGCGGGCGAACCGGCACCCGAGGCTCGCGAGCTCGTCAATCTCTCGGACATCCGGGTGAAGACGTACCCGGAACTGCTCGCCGAGGCGGGTGTCTCGGTCGGACTGATCAATCCGCTCCCGCTGTGGCCGCCGCTCGAACTCGATGGTGGGTTCTGCGTCTCCGGGATGCTCACGCCCCCGACGACCGACCGGTGGGTCCACCCGCCCGAGATGGGACCGGAACTCGAGGACCTGGGCTACCGCATCGACGTCCGCTACGGCGACCGTCCCTACGGGTTCGTCGACGACGACCTGTTCGGGGAGGTCTCGCTTTCGACCCTCCACGACGATATGTTCGACGTGCTCGACGCCCGCATCCGGGCGACGAAACACGCCGTCCTCGAACACGACCTCGACTACCTCTACGGCCTGCTGAAGTCGATCGACGTGATCCAGCACTGCTTCTGGGCACACATGGAGGGCGACGACCCGACGTACGGCGAGGCGATCCTCGAGTCCTACCGGCGAGTGGACGACCTCGTCGGGTGGCTCCGCGCGGAGACCGACGCGAACCTCCTCGTCTTCTCCGACCACGGGTTCGGCCCCCGGCGGGGCGACCCGCCCGAGGGGATCCACCGGGTGGCGAGGGCCGTCGCCCAACGGGTCCCGGTCCCGATGGCGGTCAGGCGGGGATACGATGCGATACTTCGCTCGCCGATCGACACCGGGGAGGACGGCGTCTCCGTCGAGTCGACCACGGGCATCCACTCGGACCCCGCCGTCTGGGCACTCGACGGGCCGGACGTCGAGCCGGGCCGGCCGGGCGAGATACGCTTCGAGGACCTCCCGCCGACGATACTGGCGCTGCTCGGCGAGCCGGTCCCGTCGGCCTACGTCGGTTCGGCCGTCG
>JBEPXB010000275.1:0-4790 GCA_041642135.1 Halobacteriales archaeon
CTCCGCGAGGGCGTCAAGCCCGCGCTGTTCATCAACAAGGTCGACCGCCTCATCTCCGAGCTCCAGGAGGGCCCCCAGGAGATGCAGGAGCGCCTCCAGAACGTCATCCGCGACGTGAACGAGCTCATCCGCGGGATGACCGAGGAGATGGACGTCGACTGGACCGTCAGCGTCGAGGACGGCACGGTCGCGTTCGGCTCCGCGCTCTACAAGTGGGGCGTTTCTGCACCGTCGATGGTCGAGACGGGCATCGGCTTCCCCGAGATCATCGAGATGGAGCGCAACGACCAGCGACAGGAGCTCCACGAGCAGACGCCGCTCTCGAACGTCGTGCTCGACATGGTCGCCGAGCACTTCCCGAACCCCCTCGAGGCCCAGCCCCGCCGCATCCCGACGGTCTGGCGCGGCGACGCCGACTCCGACCTCGCACAGACGATGCGCGAGGTCGACGACGACGGCGAAGTCGTGTTCATGGTCACGGACATCTCGATGGACCCCCACGCCGGCGAGATCGCCACCGGGCGGCTGTTCTCGGGGACCATCCGCAAGGGCCAGGAGCTCTACGTCTCGGGGACTGCGGGGAAGAACCGCGTCCAGTCCGTGGGTATCTTCATGGGCGGCGAGCGCGAGGAGCTCGACCGCGGCGTCCCCGCCGGGAACATCGCCGCCGTTACCGGCCTGCGCGACGCTATCGCCGGCTCTACCGTCTCGTCGGTGGAGATGACCCCGTTCGAGTCCATCGAACACATCTCCGAGCCGGTCATCACGAAGTCCGTCGAGGCGAAGTCGATGGACGACCTGCCGAAGCTCATCGAGACGCTCCGGCAGGTCTCGAAGGAAGACCCGACCATCCGCATCGAGATCAACGAGGACACCGGCGAGCACCTCATCTCCGGGCAGGGCGAGCTCCACCTCGAGGTCATCACCCAGCGCATCGAGCGAAACCAGGGCATCCCCGTCACCACGGGCGAACCGATCGTCGTCTACCGCGAGGCGCCCACGAAGCCGAGCCGCGAGGTCGAGGGCATCTCGCCGAACCGTCACAACCGGTTCTACATGAGCGTCGAGCCGCTCAGCGAGGAGATCGTCGAGCTGATCAAGCTCGGCGAGGCCTCGATGGACATGCCGGAGCTCGAGCGCCGCGAGGCGCTGATGGAGGCCGGAATGGACAAGGACACCGCCCAGAACGTCGAGGACATCTTCGCGACGAACGTCATCGTCGACGACACGAAGGGTATCCAGCACCTCAACGAGACGATGGAGCTCGTCATCGAGGGGATCGAGGAGGCCCTCGAGGACGGCCCGCTGGCCGCAGAGCCCGTGCAGGGCGCCCTGCTCCGGCTCCACGACGCCCGGCTCCACGAGGACGCCATCCACCGCGGCCCCGCACAGGTCATCCCCGCCACGCGTGACGCCGTCCACCGGGCGCTGATGGACGCCGAGATCCGCCTGCTCGAGCCCATCCAGGACGTCCGCATCGACGTCCCCAACGAGTACATGGGCGCCGCCTCCGGCGAGATCCAGGGCCGCCGCGGCCGCGTCGACGACATGTACCAGGAGGGCGATCTGATGGTCGTCGAGGGGATCGCGCCCGTCGGCGAGATGATCGGCTTCTCCTCGGACATCCGTAGCGCGACGGAGGGGCGTGCCTCCTGGAACACGGAGAACGCCGGTTTCCGCGTCCTCGCGGACAACCTCCAGCCCGAGATCATCGGGGAGATCCGCGAGCGCAAGGGGATGAAGGCCGAACTGCCCCAGCAGGTCGACTACTTCTAAACCACTTTTTGCTGCGTCGGGTGCCCTTGCGCGCCTTCGGCGCGCTGCGGGCACCACTCCTATCAAAAACGTGGGGGAAAACTGCGGCCCTCGCTCCGCTCGGGCCGGGTGAAACGCCTCGCTCCCTGCGGTCGCTCGGCGTATGCTCCCCACGGAATGTCTTAAACTCGCTTATCGTTCGAAATTGATATATTTACTACTTATAAATCAGAAAATAAATAAAGAGAACACGTTCAGAAGTCTAATCTCCTTTAGTTTAGTTCGACGTGGTTCATATAGCTGATTTATCAGTATCTCTACCTGGTCGAATACTGGCGATCTTGCTGAAAGCTATGGTGTATTGTCCTGCATAGTAGACAAGTGTTGCCTCCAGTACTCTTGTGATGAAGTCAAATTCAGGGATCCACTCGTTGAGTCCAGCTGAGACGAAAATCGGTAATAGCCTGATCGCAGCTCCCTTCTCGATGAATTCGTACAGCCGACGATCATCCACGACTGTAATCTTCTGCTCATCTCGGTCGATTTCGATGGGAAAATCTTCTTGCATAGATGATGATAGCAAACATTCTTGATCAACCCTTTGTCGATGATTTGTGCCTTCTGTAGCGACCTCTTCGTCGGTACGTTTTACTCCGGACCCTCCAACTCTCCGGCCATGCAGAAGGCACGCATCGAGGAGATCGACTCGTGGATGGGGCCGTCGAGCGTCAAACGTCCGCTGTCCCGGGCGCTCGGGGCCGAGGACGTCTCGATGAACTACTACGAACTCGAGCCGGGCGAGTCGTTCGCGTTCGGCTACCACCGGCACGAGGGCCAGGAGGAGGTGTTCTACGTGCTGGAGGGTGAGGCCGCCTTCGAGACCGAGAACGGCGGGGTGACGGTGGAGGCCGGCGAGGCGGTCCGGTTCGCGCCCGGCGAGTGGCAGCAGGGGTGGAACCGGGGCGACCGACCGGTGAAGGCGCTCGCCCTCGGGGCCCCACGGGAGAGCGGCGAGACGACGATCCTCCGAGAGTGTCCGGACTGCGGCGATCGGACCGAACAGGGGATCGAGCGGGCCGAGGACGCCGACGCGCTCGTCACGCTGTGTGTCGACTGCGGGGCCGAGACCGGCCGATTCACCTGACCGCAGTCCGGGACCGTCGTCGATCCCCGGGCCGAAACCGAAAGGTACGGGGGGCGCGTAGCCCGGATATGGAGACGGCGACACTCGTCTACGACGACGACTGCGGGTTCTGCTCCTGGGTGGCGGCGTTCGTCGCCGAGCGAAGCGACATGGGGATCGTGGGCTTCTCGGAACTCACCGACGAGGAGCGCGAGCGCCTCCCCGAGGACTACGAGGACTGTGTCCACCTGCTGACCGAGGAGGGGGTCTACTCCTGCGGGGAGGCCACCGAGCTGGCGCTGGAGCGCGCGGGCGTGCTGCCGGGCGAGGCCCGGACGTTCCTCAACCAGTTCGCCGACTACGGCCCGCTCCGCGAGCGGCTCTACCGCGAGGCGGCCGACCGGCGGGACGTATGGGGACTGCTCGTCTCCTCGGACCCGCCGGCGCGGCGCGAACCGCCCGGAACGGAGGCCGAGAGCCAGGACGACGACTGACCGGCGAGCGTCGTCGGGCGCTACACGAACCGCTCCCGGAGCCGTTCGAGCGTCGACTCGACGCGCTCGCGGAACCACTCGGCCCCCTCCGTCGGGTCCTCGTGCCGGTCCTGGACGAACAGCGCCCGGAGGTACGAGACCGTCTGGACGAGGACGTGTGCCTCCCGGCGGGCCTCGAACCCCGGCGGGAGCGGTCGGACGGATTCGTAGGCCTCCCGGAACACGGGTTCGGGAACGCCGTGTTCCTCGCCCCGGTCGGCGAACACGGGTATCGCGGTCCGGAGGTAGTCGTACTCCGGCGGGCCGACCAGGGCGTGCTCGAAGTCGACGACGCAGTCGACGCGGCCGTCGCTCGTCGCGACGTGCTCGGGGAGGTAGGTGCCGTGGAGGAGTGCCGTCCCCTCGGCCGCGTCGAACAGGCCGCGGTGGTCGTGGACGAACGCCGCGACCCGCTCGGCGACGTCGCCGTACCCCACGTCTGCGAGGTACTCTTTCCGGACCTCGATCCGGTCGAGGAGGGTCTCGCTCCAGGCGTCGCGGGCGTCGAGCGAGAGGGCGGCCGTGGCTCTGCTTTCCTCGCCATCCGCGACTTCGCTGTCCGTCCACCCCCGAAGGTGGCCCGTGGCGTCGAACCGTGCTTCCGTCTCGGCGTGGAGCGTCGCCAGTCCCCGACCCATCGCCCGTGCCGCTCGCTCGTCGAACGCCGGGTCCTCGCCGGGGAGGCCGTCGACCCACGCGGCGACGTAGTGGTCGGGGTCGCGGCCGACGGCGAGCACCTCGGGGACCGGCACGGCCGTCTCGCGGGCGACGAACTCGGTCACTCGTGCCTCCGTGACGGGGTCGGCGGGCGGTTCCGTCGCGACCTTGCAGACCGCGCGCCGGCCGCGGAACCGGACCTCGTGGACCAGGTGCGGCGGGACGGCGTGGAGTTCCGGGCCGACGGCGTAGTCGTGCGAGGCGAGCGCGTCGTGTATCGGGTCGGTCACGTTCGGACCTCGGTGTGGACGGGAACGGCGTCCGCTGGACCGGCGTCTCCCGGGCGTCGCGGTATAACGCTTCGGGTCCGACCGCCGATCAGCTCGCGAGGAGGTAGAGCAGGCAGAACACCACGGCGTTGTAGGTCCCGTGGACGACGGTCGGAACGAGGAGGTCGTCGGTCCGCGCGTGGAGCCAGCCGAAGACGAGCGAGAGGCCGAAGACCCCGACCAGCGAGAGGCCGACGGCCGACGGCGCGGCGGTGTCGGCGTAGAGCGTCGGGACGTGTGCAAGCGCGAACGGGACGCTCGCGAGGAGCACGGCCCCACGCCTCGAGGTGAGGTCGTACAGCGACGTCTGGACGGCCCCGCGGTAGAGCAGTTCCTCCGAGGGGGCGATGACCAGCACGGAGAGCGCCGCGAGGAGGAGCAGCGAGGTACGGA
>JBEPXB010000276.1:0-4787 GCA_041642135.1 Halobacteriales archaeon
ACTCGTCCGGAGATCCCGCTCGCGGCGCTCGGCGAGCGTCCGCTCCGCATCTTCGAGGAACGACTCGAAGTGGCTCGTCGCCATCCGGTCGCGCTTCGTCCGGAGCGACCGGTAGGAGTTGTACCAGTCCCGTTCGGAGAGCGGCGCCTCGTGTTTCATCCCGAGGCTGTCGACGACCCGCTCGACGGTCTCGGCCGGAAGTGGGGTCGTCCGGTGTGCCGACTCGAACGTCCCGGCGTCGGGCTCCTCGCCACGCCACTCGAACAGGTCGAGGTAGCGGGTGACGTCCTCGCCCTGTATCCGTATCTCGAAGCGGTCCTCGCGCTCGTACAGCCATGGAACGATGCCCTCCCCGAGGAGGAGGTGAGCGACGAGGTTGGTGAGGGTACGGTCGGTCTGGACGAACGTCACCCGGCGTCGCTCGGCATCGTAGTGGGACTCGGTGAGCAGGAACGTCTCGAGGAACGGCCGCTTGAACGCCTCGGGTGCCGAGAGGAGCCGTTCGGGCTCGCGCAGGCCGTACCGCTCGGCGAGGTACTCGACGAACGGTTTCGAGTGGACGGTGACCTCGCGTCCGGTGTCGTCCTCTCGGATCCGTACGTCGAGGCCGATGCGCTCGACGACCTCGATCCACCGGTCGAGGAGGTCCGGGAGGTTCTTCTGGCGCACCGAGACGCTCGCGTCGGTCACGTGGCCCTCGGCGAGGACGAGGCCGACGAGGAGGCCCGCTTCCTCGTCCGTGAGTTCGTCGTCGATACGGTGTCTCGCGTGCGATTCGACGTGGTCGCCGGCCTCGATGTCCGCGGCACGGAGGGCCTCGTGGAGTGCCTCGCCGACGCCGTTCTCCGTCCCGGAGAGGTAGGTGAGCGCCCGGTCGTAGCTGGCGCCCGCCCGGTCCGCCAGTTCCCGCTTCGTGAGGTCGGCAGCGACCCGTAGGTCGTCGATCTCGGTCGTCGAGAGCGGTTCGTCCCCTCCGAGCCGTTCGTGGAGCGCGGCGATCCGCTCGCGTCGGACGACCTGGTAGCCGTGCTCGGTGCGGAGGCGTTCCATCGCCGTGTCGTGGGACGGGAACGGCTCCGCCGGGAGGTCCATCTCCCGTGGCGCGACGAGGTGGTCGTCCTCGTCGAGGTCCCGTGCTTTGACCCACTGGATCGCTCCGGCGCGGTTGACGAGGAACGGGTGGTCCGCCGAGACCCGGATCGTCCGGCCGGTCTTCGTCTCCACGGTGTACACCGCGCCCTCGTAATCGACCTCGTACACCATACACGAGGTCTCCCGGAGTTCCCCGTCGGGTCCGAGGGTCTGCGTGGTCCCGCCCGTGTCGTACATCCGGGTGTCGCCGTCCTCGTGAACGAGTTCGCCGTGTTCGCGGGCGTGGGAGAGCGCGTCGCCGGCACGCCACAGCCGCCCGTCCATGTACAGCGACTCGTCGGGGTGGAGGCTCCCCTCCTGATCTATGGGGTTCTGTGTCGCCAACAGGAAGAACGGCTCCGGCAGGCGGTAGGTCTGTCCGGCGGCGGTCACCTGCTTCTCCTCCATGGCCTCCAGCAGCGCCGCCTGTGTCTTCGGCGTCGCGCGGTTGATCTCGTCGGCGAGGACGATGTTCGCGAAGATGGGGCCCTTCTCGAAGACGAAGTCCCGGCCGCCCTCGCCCTCGCGGATGATCTCCGTGCCGGTGATGTCCGAGGGCATCAGGTCGGGCGTGTTCTGGATGCGCGAGAACGAGAGGTCGATGACATTTGAAAGGGTTCGGACGGTGAGGGTCTTCGCCAGGCCCGGGTTCGATTCGAGGAGGGCGTTGCCGTCACACAGCAGGCAGACGATCAGGTCGTCGAGGACCTCCCGCTGGCCGACGAGCCGCTTGCCGACCTGTTCGCGTACCTCCTCCAGCTGCTCCTGGAGGGTGTCGATGTCGAGATCGACCCCGGCGCGGGCGCCGGGACTGTCGCTTTCGTACTGTGCGTCGCCGCCGTCCGTCGGGGTGTCGGAGCGGTCGTTCATGTCTCGTCGTCGTGGCTGCCGGTCATGTATGATCTCTACGTGTCCTCTGTCTCCCGGATCCGTACGTTGTACTCGCGGATGATGTCGGCGTTCTCGACCTCCTCGGCCGGGGCGAACCCGGACTGCTGGGCGTCGTACGAGCCCGAGGAGGAGAACCCGCCGCTGTCGTAGTTGCGGTCCTGGGTCTCGGCGTCCCCCCCGCCGCCGCCCGACCCGCCGATGACGGCGTCGAGGTCTTCGTCACCCTCGTCGACGTCGGTCTCCTCGCCGAGGATGCTGTCGCCGTCCTCGAGGCCGCCGTAGTCGCGCTCCTGCCCGTCTTCGCCCCCGGTATCGGGCCCCTCAGGAGTCGTCGTCAGGTCGATACCGACGACGCTCGCCTGGACCGTCATCACCGAGAGGAACACCACCAGGAGGACCGTCGTCGCGACCCGGCGGGTGTCGACGAGGTCGGCGCTGGAGGCCCGGCGGAGACCGGCCAGGACGTCCTCGTAGAGGCGGCCGGCGACCCGGTTCTCGGTGCCCGCCCGGGCGGCGTCTCGGGCGGTGCGGAGCGCCTCGCGGACCTCCGGGTTGACCGCTTCGAACCGCTCGACGAGCGGCACCCGCACCCGGAGAGCGAACTCGACGAGGCCGGCGAGGAGGCCGACCGCGACGGCGACGGCCTGCCGGGTGTACGCCGGGCCCGGCAGGTCGAGCCCGACGACCGTCAGCGCGAGGTTGAGCCCGAGGACGACCGCCGCCGCGTCGACGACGGCGTGGATCGCGGCCGCCTTGTACCCCTCGCGGCGGACCCGGCGGACGGCCCGCTCGACCCGTTCGCGTGCCTCGCCGACGGGGGGGCGCTCGTCGGAGGCCGATCGGCCGGTCGCCACGGCTCAGGACCCCCCCTCGTCCCGATCCGGGCTCCGCCACCGCTCCGAGGACTCGGCCCCCGGGACCCGGTCAGTAGCGTTCGTTCGACCCTGGATCCGGCTCTGACTCCCGTCCTGATTCTGGCTCCGCAGTTCCTCGATCGTTTTCTTCTGTGCCGTTATCGTCCGCTGGAGCGCGCTGATCTCGTCTTCCTGCCTGTTGACGGTTCGTTCGAGCGAGTCGATCTCGTCGGCCTGCTCCGTGACGGTCCGGCGTAGCGCCGCCCGCTGGTCCTCGAGGTCGGCGACCTCGGCCTCCAGCTGGTCCACCCGCTGCTGGAGCTGATTGCGCTGTGTCTGGAGCGAATCGACCTGGTTCCGGAGGTTCTGACGCTCCTGGCGGAGCTGCGCGACGTCCCGTTCGAGCGCGTCGCGCTGTTGGCGGAGCTCCTCGACCTGCCCGCGGGCTGTCTCGAGGTTCTCCTGCGTCTCGACGAGTTCGTCCTGGGTCTGCCGGAGCTCCTCCTCGGTCTGCCGGAGCTCCTGGGTCACCTGCTGGAGGTCCTGCTGTCGGGTCTCGATGCTCTCGTTGACCTGTTCTAGCTCCTGGCGGGCCGCCTGTAGCTCCGAACGGGTCTCCTGGAGGTCCTCCCGGAGCTGCTGGTTCTGCGTCTGCAGCCGCTCGTTCTGCTGGCGCAGGTCCGAGACGGAGTCCTGGAAGAACATCGTCGCGCCGGCGGTCCCGGCGACGCTCACGGCGATGAGCAGCACCAGCGCGACGTTGATGCTTCCTCCGAGGAGTCTCATTGGTGGACCCCTGTTCCCGGAGGGACAAACGTCTTGTCCGTCCGCCGCGGTCCGGATCGTCGGCGGTGGTCACCGGATCGCCGGGTCGGTCCGGCGAGGCCGTCCGTGCGGCGGCCGGAGCCGTCATACGGTCGTGCGTAACCATTTTCAGTGGTCTTCGGAAATATCGATGCTTCGAGACCGACGAGACGGATCCCTGCTCCGTGAGACGGAAAGGAATTACGCACGACCGTATCAGTCGTCATCGCGCTCCACCTCCGCGGTCGCCCGCGCGCCCACCCGCCGCCCCGACCGCCGGTAGGCGCCGAGCCGCCGGGCGAGGATCTCGAGCAGGAAGACGAGCAGCGCGACCGTCAGCAGGACCCAGCCCCACTCCTCGCGGACGTCGCGGGTGCTCACCGCGCGCTGTGTGACGACGCGGGCGATCTCGGCGGCCTGTCCCTGCCGGAAGGTCTGCCCGCCGGTCGAGCGCGCGAGCGCCGACACCGCCGGGTCCTGGCCGAACGCCCCGTACTCGGCGGGGTAGTTCACCGCGTACGTCGTGTTCAGCACCGTCTCGAAGCCGACCCGAGTGGGCGTCACCGTCGCCTCGTAGGTCCGCGGATCGACCTGTCTGAATCGCGGCGGGGGCGTCGGGCGATCGTCGCCGACGAACCGTATCCGGACCGTCTCGCCGACGCGCGTGTCCGGCGCGGAGACGACCCCCTCCGCGCCGCGCTCGGGGTCGCCGATGGCCCAGTTCACGGACTTGGTCAACAGGAGCGAGTCGGGCTCCTGGAGCAGGCCGTCGAGCGTGCCGTCGTTCCCGTAGGCGGTGATCGAGACGACGCGGCCGAGCCCGTAGCGCCACTGGGTGATCGCGGGTGTGCCGTCGCCGGCCGCGACGAGGAAGTCCGCACCCGGCTTGACGCTCACGTCGTGGACCAGCGGCGGGTTCGCGGTCGTCTCGACCCCCGCGGTAATGAAGTGGTTCCGGTCGACGATGGTGAGCTTGTCCGAGGCGAACGTGCGGGACTCGCCGCCGAACAGCAGCCGCAGCCGGTCGGTCTCGTCGGCGCGCAGGTACTGCCCGCCGGTCGCGCCGGCGACCTCCGTCAGTAGCTGGTCGTTCACGGGGCTGCCGAC
>JBEPXB010000277.1:0-4783 GCA_041642135.1 Halobacteriales archaeon
GCATCGAGCCGTGGACGCGCGGCCGGCCGCTCCCCGACGGCGGGGTCGACCTCGCGAGGTCCGAACCGGAGCGGGAAACCGAACCGCCCGAGGACGGGACGGAGGGGCGGCGATGACGCTCGCCCTGGAGGCGGCGCTCTCGGTGGTGCTGCTCGGGTTCGTCCTCGCGGTCGCCGCGCTCACCGCGCTCGTTCGCGACGTGCTGACGGCGGTGGTGGTCTTCGCCGCCTACAGCCTCGGGCTCGCGGCGCTCTGGGTCCTCTACCGGGCGCCCGACGTGGGGCTGACGGAGGCCGCCGTCGGCGCCGGCGTCACCACCGCCCTGTTCCTGCTGGCGATCAGTCGGACCGTCCGACCGGCGATAGACGAGGGACTGATCGACCGCCGGAGCGTGCGCCCCCGCTCGTTCCTGGTCGCGGGCGTCGTCACCCTCGGCCTGCTGGCGACGGTGCCGGCGCTCCCGCCCGTCGGCGCGGCCGACACCGCCGCGTTCGGCCCGGTCTCGGACTACTACCTCACTGACGCCGCCGACCGTGGGGTCGACAACGCCGTGACCGCCGTACTCGTCGTCTACCGCGGGTTCGACACCTTCGGCGAGGTGGCGGTGGTGTTCGCCGCCGCCGTCGCCGCGCTGGCCGTCCTCGGCCGGGAGGCCCTCGCATGACCCGGGCACCGTACACGGACACCCCCGTCGTCACGACGACGGTGCGCCTGCTCGCGCCGTTCGTCCTCACGTACGGGCTGTTCACCCTGTTCCACGGGACCTCGTCGGTCGGAGGGGGGTTCCAGGGCGGGGTCGTCGCGGCCGCGATGGTCGTCACCGTCGCGTTCGCGCTCGGCATCCGCCGGACCGCCGCGTGGCTCGACCGGCGCGCGCTGGCGGCGCTCGTCGCCGCCGGCCCGCTCGTCTTCGGTGCCGTCGCACTGACCGGGATCGCCCTCGGGGGCGCGTTCCTCCAGTTCGACGTCCTCCCGATCCCGAAGGCGACGGTGTACGCCACCGAAGCCGTCGAGGTCGGCATCGGCGCGACGGTGGCCGCGGTCATCGTCGTCCTGTTCGTCCGCATCGCGGACGGCTACGAGGAGCCCGACCCCGCCGACGGCACGTCCGTCGACCGCGTCGAGGGACCGCTCGACGGTTCGAGGCCCACGGAGGTGCCCGCCGATGACTGAGCTCCCGCTGGCGCTCGACGGCTGGTTCGCCCACGCCGTCTACGCCCTGCTCGTCGGGGTCGGGCTGTTCGTGCTCGTCGACGACGAGAACCTCGTGAAGAAGGTGGTCGGCCTGAACGTCCTCCAGACGGGGGTGTTCCTGTTCTTCATCACGAGTGCGTACCGCGTCGACGGCCGGGCCCCGCTGGTCGTCGGCGAGGGTCCGTTCGTCAACCCGCTGCCGCACGTGCTCGTCCTGACGGCCATCGTCGTCGGGGTGAGCGTGACGGCGGTGGCGCTGGCGCTGGTCGTCCGACTCTACGACGAGTACGGCACGCTCCGCGAGGACGTCATCCGCGAGATCCGCGCCGAGTCGCGGCGCGAGGCCGAGGCGAGGGCCGGGACGGAGACGAGGACCGGAGCGGAGACGGCGGAAGGTCCGGCATGAACGCCGGTGACCTCCTCCCGCTGCTGGTGGCACTCCCGCTGCTGGCGGCTGTGCTCCCGCTGCTCGTCGCGCCGCGGTACCCGCGGGTCGCCCGCGCGCTGACGACGCTGGCCCTGCTCGCGCAGGTCGGTCTCGCGGTCGCCGTGGCGTGGATCGTCGCGACCGCCGGTCCCGTGGCGTACGTCGTGGGGGCGATCCCGGCGGCGTTCGGTATCGGGCTGTTCGCAGACCGGCTGACCGCCGCGATGGCTCTGCTCGTCGCCGTGGCTGGATTCGGCGCGTTCCTCGCCGACCGCTCGGTCCGGGACGGTCCCTACCTGAGCCTGTGGCTGCTGCTGGTCGCGGGGCTCACCGGAGTCGTCGTCACGGCGGACGTCTTCAACCTCTACGTCTTCCTCGAGATCTCGGGGCTGGCGGCCTACGCGCTGGTCGCACACGCACGGGGAGCGGACGCCGCGCTCGCGGCGCTCAAGTACCTCCTCGTCGGGACGGTGGGCGCGACGCTCTACCTGCTCGGCGTCGGCTACGCGTTCGTCGCCACGGGCACGCTCGCGATGTCCGACCTCGCGCCGGCGCTGGCGGCAGTCGGGTACGACTCGACGCTCGTCGTCGCCGCGTTCGCCCTGATGGCGGTCGGCCTCGGCGTGAAGCTGGCGCTGTTCCCGCTGCACGCCTGGAAGCCCGACGCCTACGGGAGCGCCCCGCCCGCCGTCGCGGCGGTCCTCGCCGCCCTCGGCTCGACCGTCGCCGCCTACGCGCTCGTCCGGATCACCTACGGGGTGTTCACCCCGGCGTTCTTCGAGGCGGTTCCCGCGGTCAGGACGCTCCTGCTGGCGGTCGCGACCCTCAGCGTCGTCGCCGGCGGGGTCCTCGCGCTCCGCGAGCGCGACGTCCGGCGGCTGCTGGCCTACTCGTCGGTGTCGCAGTTCGGCCTCGTCGGGCTCGGGGTCGCGCTGGCGACCCCGACGGCGCTGACGGGCGCGCTGCTGGCGCTCGTCGGCCACGCCGTCGCCAAGGGGGGCCTGTTCGTCGCCGCGGGGGCGGTCGCCCGGGAGTTCGGTGCTCGCACCGTCGAGGAGTACGTCGGTCTCGCCCGGCGATCGCCGGCTCACGCCGCGGCCGTTGCCGTCCTCTCGGTCAGCCTCGTCGGCCTCCCGCCGACGGTCGGGTTCGCGGCGAAGTGGTACCTCGTGCTCGGGGCCATCGAGGCCGGCTCGTGGGCCGTCGCCACCGTCGTCGTCCTGAGCACGCTGCTCTCGCTGGCGTACGCCGGTCGACTCGTCGAGCGGTGCTACCTCGGTGAGGGGACCGTGGAGACGCTCGCCCCGCGGACTCCCGTCACTGACGGCGGCCACCGGACCGACCGGACGCCCGTGATCCTGGCCCTCGTAGCGGCGGCCCTCGTCGTCGCGCTCGGCCTCGCATCGACCGTCCTTGCCGAGTGGTTCGCCCCGGTCGTGGAGGGGTGGCTATGACGGACGTCCAGTCGATCCTACCGCTGCTCGCGGTGGTCGTTCCGGCGTTCGCGATACCGCCCATCCTGGCCTCGGGCGCCCGCCCGAACCTCCGGGAGGCGTGGACCCTGCTCGCCGCGGTCGGCACGCTCGCCGTCGTCGCCGTGATGGTCCGCTCGCCCGCTACGCAGGTCTCCACGCTCGGCTCGTTCGCCGGGTTCGACCTCGCGCTCCGGGCCGACGCCGCCGGCCTGCTGTTCGCGCTGCTGGCGGCCACGCTGTGGGTCGCCACCAGCGTCTACAGCATCGGCTACGTGCGCGGGCTCGGCGAGCACGGGCAGACCCGGTACTTCGCGGCGTTCGCGGCCAGCATCGCCGCGACGATGGGCGTCGCGCTCGCGGCGGACCTGCTGACGCTGTTCGTGTTCTACGAACTACTGACGCTCGCGACCTATCCGCTGGTCGCCCACGCAGGTACCGAGAAGGCCCGTGCTGCCGGTCGGACGTACCTCGCGTACACGCTCGGCGGCGGCGTGCTCGCGTTCGCGGGCATCCTGCTCGTCGGCGTCCTCGCCGGGAGCCTCGGGTTCGTTCCCGGCGGGATGGGCGGCCTGACGGCCGACCCGACGCTCGGACGCGCCGCGTTCGGCCTGCTCGTCGTCGGCTTCGGCGTGAAGGCCGCCGTCGTCCCGCTGCACGCGTGGCTCCCGGCCGCGATGGTCGCACCGACGCCCGTGTCGGGGCTGCTCCACGCCGTCGCCGTCGTCAAGAGCGGCGCGTTCGCGGTCACCCGGTCGGTGCTGTACGTCTTCGGCCCCGACGCGGCGAGCGACCTCGACGTGGCGCTCCCCCTCGCGGCGGCCGCCGCCGTCACGATGGTGTTCGCCGCGCTCGTGGGGCTCCGCCAGGACAACCTGAAGGCGGGGCTGGCCTACTCGACCATCAGCCAGCTCTCCTACATCGTCCTCGGGGTGGCGCTGCTGACGCCGCTCGCGGCGCTCGGCGCGCTGCTCCACGTCGTCGCCCACGCGTTCATGAAGATCACGCTGTTCTTCGCCGCGGGGCTGGTCTACGTCGAGACCGGCGAGAAGTACGTCTCCGATATGGCTGGCATCGGGCGACGCCTCCCGGCGACGATGACCGCGTTCGCGGTCGCCGCCGCCGGGCTCGTCGGCTTCCCGCTCGTTGCGGGGTTCGTCAGCAAGTTCCACCTCGTGCTGGGGGCCGCAGAGAGCGCTCACCCGGCGTTCGTGGCGGCGTTCCTCGTCGCCGGCGTGCTGAAACTGCTGTACTTCTGGCCGGTCGTGTACGCGGCGTTCTTCGGCCGCCGCGACCGCACCACGCCGGCCAGTAGACACCCGTTCGCCCCGCCACACGACCGGCCCGAGGACGGCCACGGCGGCGCCGGCAGTTCGGGCGGGGGCGTCCCGGCCGCGGGATAGCCGATGGCGGCGGCATAATCGGGATCGAACGCCACCAGCGTCATCGGCCGCCGGAAGGCCCATGTCACCGCCACCGCCAGCGCGCCGCCGCCCGCGATGATCACCGCGTCCTCGAAAAGCATCCCCGCGGTCGAGCCCAGCAGGAAATCCTCGAGCCCCGCCTGCCGCCCGGCGCTCATGGTCTGGATCACGGTCAGGAGCACGACGCCGAGGCCGAAGAACACCGAGAGCACCGCGCCGATGGCGGCGTCTTCCGACAGTCGCGTGCGCGCCGTCATCCACTCGAC
>JBEPXB010000278.1:0-4767 GCA_041642135.1 Halobacteriales archaeon
GTTCGCGCCCGGCCGGGCGCGCCACGCGCTCCGCGAGCAGTTCGGCGGGGCGGCCGACTCCCTGGTCGAGGGCGCGGCCGTCCGGGCGGCCGGCGCCGCCCTGGCGTACGTCGAGGAGACGGGCGTCGGCGTGCTCGCGTCGATCACCCGACTGCGGTCGTACGAACCCGACGAGCACGTCTCGCTCGACGCGACGACACAGCGCAACCTCGAGCTGGTGGAGACGATGACCGGCGGCGGCCGGTCGCTGCTCTCGGTCGTCGACCACACGGTCACCGCCGCGGGCGGGCGGCTCCTGAAGGAGTGGCTGACCCGACCGTTGCGAAGCCGGGCGGACCTCGAACGGCGACAGGAGGCGGTGGCGGCGCTCGCCGAGGACGCGATGGCCCGCGAGCGGCTCCGTGAACTGCTCTCCGACGCGTACGACCTCGAACGGCTCGCGTCTCGTACTGTTTCGGGGCGCGCCGGTCCCGAGGCGCTCGTCCGGGTCCGCGAGACGCTCGGACTGCTCCCCGATCTCGTGGAGACGGTCTCGTCCTCGCGGCTCGCCGACTCGCCCGTCGTGGCGGTCATAGAGTCGGTCGACCGCGAGGCCGCCGCCGACCTCCACGCCGCGCTCGCCGACGCGCTCGCCGAGGAGCCCCGGACCGCCGGCGAGGGACTCGTCAGGCCCGGCTTCGACGACGACCTCGACGAACTCGTCTCCGAACACGAGGCCGCCCTCGAGTGGATCGAGACGCTTCCCGAACGGGAGAAGCGCCGGACGGACCTCTCGCGTGTCACCGTCGACCGGAACAGGACGGACGGCTACTACATACAGGTGGGCAAGTCCGAGTCCGACCGGGTTCCCGAGGAGTACGAGGGGATCAAGACCCTCAAGAACAGCGAGCGGTACGTCACGCCCGAACTCCGCGAGAAGGAGCGCGAGATACTACGGCTGGAGGAGCGCCGCGCGGAGGCGGAGCGTCGCGTGTTCGAGGAGCTCCGGGAACGGGTCGCCGAGCGGGCGGACCTGCTCCAGTCCGTGGGTCGTGCGCTGGCGGAACTCGACACGCTCGCCTCGATGGCCGTCCACGCCGTCCGGAACGACTGGGTCCGGCCCGACCTCGTCGGCGAGGACACGCTCCACCTCGAGGCCGCCCGCCACCCGGTGGTCGAGCAGACCGAGGAGTTCGTCCCGAACGACCTCCACCTCGACCGCGACCGCCGGTTCCTGATCGTCACCGGGCCGAACATGAGCGGGAAGTCCACCTACATGCGCCAGGCGGCGCTGGTCGTCCTGCTCGCACAGGTCGGGTCGTTCGTCCCCGCCCGGAGCGCCAGGGTCGGCCTCGTCGACGGGGTGTTCACGCGGGTCGGCGCGCTCGACGAACTCGCACAGGGCCGCTCGACGTTCATGGTCGAGATGACCGAGCTCGCACACATCCTCCACTCCGCGACGGAGGACTCGCTGGTCGTCCTCGACGAGGTGGGCCGGGGGACCGCGACGTACGACGGCATCAGCATCGCGTGGGCCGCGACGGAGTACTTCGTCAATACGGTTCGCTCGAAAACGCTGTTCGCCACCCACTACCACGAACTGACGGCGCTGGCCGACCGGTTGCCGGGCGTCCACAACGTCCACATGACCGCCGACGAGCGCGACGGCGACGTCACGTTCCTCCGGACGGTCGCGGAGGGGCCGGCGGACCGCTCCTACGGCGTCCACGTCGCGGACCTCGCCGGGGTGCCGGAGCCGGTCGTCGAACGCTCGCGGGACGTGCTCCGGCGGCTCCGCGAGGAGGAGGCCATCGACGTCCGGGGGTCGGAACGCGCGGGGACCGGTGGGGGCGTGGAGGGAGGCGGGACCCGGCAGGTCGTCTTCGACCTCGGGAGCGGCCAGTTCAGGGAGGCGACGACGGCCGACGGCGGCGAGACGCCCCCGAAAGGGGAGGGGAAGGAGGGTGCCGACCCGCCCGGGTTCGATCCCGAGACCGAGGCGGTGCTGTCCGAGCTCCGCGATACGGACGTGAACGGGACGCCGCCCGTCGAGTTGATGGCGAGGGTCCAGGAGTGGCAGGAGCGGCTCGGGGAGTGACACCGCCCTCACCGACCTTCGGGAACCGTATTCGTCCCAGTCGGCTGTCGTGGGGTGGGAGTCCCGATGTCCGTCGGCCATCAGGTTGATATCACCCATCCACGAAGGTCCTCGAACGGGTCATGTCCGGGGAACAAATCAGGGGGAGACAGGGGTCCGAGCCGATGACGGCCCGCGTGAGTCAGAAGGCCGTCGTCTTCGATACGGAGGGGGAGATACTGCTTCTCAGGGATGCCGAGTGCGGCGACTGGGAGTTCCCCGGCGGGCGCATCGACCGCGGCGAACGCCCCATCGAGGCGTTGAACAGGGAGATCCGCGAGGAGACGGACCTGTCCGTCGCGGTCGAGCGGCCGGTGTTCACGGCCACGAAGCGCCGGAAGGAGAAACGCGCGAAGTTCTTCGTCTACTACCGGTGTTCGGTCCCCGACCGGAGGCCGACGGTGACCATCAGTGACGAACACACCGACTACCGGTGGGTCGATCCCGCGGCGGTCCCCGAACTGAACCGTCGTCGTCGGACCGCCCTGGGGCTGGCGCTCGACGAGGGGGACTGGGAGCCATAGCGGGCACGGCGGCCCCGTCGACAGGGTCGGAGATCCGCGTCGGGGGCCACTTCCCCGGGTCCCTCCGGATTCACTTCGGGCCCGTCGGGTTCGACCCGTAGACCGCCGGCACCCAGTTCTGTTCGTCGATGTCCGGTCGGTCCCTGGCCCGGGGGCCCCGTTCCGGGAGCGCCACCGGGTCGGGGGTGAGGTCCTCGTACTCCACCCGGTCGAGGAGGTGTGTGATGCAGTTCAGCCGCGCGTGACGCTTCACGTCGGCGTGGACGACGTACCACGGTGCCTCCTCGATGTCGGTGTGTTCCATCATCTCGTCCTTGGCCCGGGAGTACTCACCCCACTGGGTCCGCGCCTCCAGGTCCATCGGGCTGAGCTTCCAGCGCCGCTTGGGGTCCTCGTTGCGCTTCTGGAACCGCCGCTCCTGCTCCTCCGGGCTGATCGAGAACCAGTACTTCACGAGGACGATCCCCGACCGGACGAGCATCCGCTCGAACTCCGGGCACGAGCGGAGGAACTCCTCGTACTCCTCGTCGGTGCAGAAACCCATCACCCGCTCGACGCCCGCACGATTGTACCAGCTCCGGTCGAACAGGACGATCTCCCCCTCGGTCGGCAGGTGCTCGACGTACCGCTGGAAGTACCACTGGCCGCGCTCGCGCTCGGTTGGCTTTCCGAGCGCCACGACCCGGGCGACCCGGGGGTTGAGCCGGCGAGTGATGCGTTTGATGACGCCGCCCTTCCCTGCGGCGTCGCGTCCCTCGAAGACGACACAGAGCTTTAGCCCCTCCTCCTCGACCCAGTGCTGGAGTTTCACCAGCTCTTCCTGGAGTTCGGCCAGCTCCCGCTTGTAGCGTTTCTTCTTCAGCACCCCCTTCTTGTTGTACCGGTCGTCGGTGGGCATCGGTCTTCCACCGTACCAGGCACTGCGCCGCTAAAGCGTCTCCCCCGGTCGCACGGAGTGGTGGGCGGCATCATCCACCGAGGGGACGTGGCCCCGGTCGTCACCTCGGCGGTCGGTCGGCGAGCCGGTCGATCAGGGCGTCCGCGCCCCGTGCGAGCCCCACGTCGAGGAGTCCGAAGACGAGCCCGACGAGGGCGCCGCCGATCGCCCCGCCGACCACGCCGAACAGGGTCAACAGCGCGACCGAGAGCGGCTCGATCCCCGAGCGGAGGCCGACGAGTCCCCCGACGAGCCCGAGGCCACCGACGAACGCCGAGCCGACGAACGCCGCGCCGGCGACGCCGCGGGCGAGGAGCCGTATCGGCGACCGGTCCTCGGTTCGCGAGAGGCCGTCGTCGGCGAGCACCCACCGCATCGCGAGGAGGACGAGCGCCCAGAGGTAGCCGAACACCAGGATCCCCAGCACGGTCCCGAAGCCCGGGAGGAGGTCGCGGAGCGCGCCGCTCGCGTGCCCCGCGAGGACGCCCACGAGGCCGAACGCGACGACGTCGAGCGTCGCCACGGCCGCCGTCTCCAGCGAGAGCCCGAACCGGAACGGCCGGTCAGCCATGCGCCAGCACCTCCGCGAGTGCCACCACGACGAACAGTCCGAGCGTCGTCCCGCCGTAGAGCCACCGGAGCGCGTCGGTGGCGGTCAGACCGCGCTCCCGGAGCCGGACGACCACGAGCGTCCGTACCGCGGAGCCGACGACGAACGCGGTGACGAACGCGAGTTTCGCGGTCAGGATCGTTCCCCACCGGGTCCCCGGGCCGGGCGCGCCGAGCGCGCCGAGGTTGCCGACCCCCGTCACGAGCATCGCGCCCATCGCCCCCCAGAACAGCCACTCGTACCGGACGGGGAGCGAAGGTGGGGCCCCGGACCGGAGGGCGTACCAGGTGACGGCGCTGCCGCCGAGGAGGGCGACCATCCCGAGGACGTGGACGGTCCGGACGAGGAGATGGAGGACGGCCATGCCGGATCGGTTCGACCGTCCGGCATAAGCTATCCCGTCCGTCGGGGCGACCCCGCGGGATCGATACGTCCCGCTCCCCTCGTCCGGGCCGATGAACGCTGGTGGTCGTTCGCCCGCCCGCACGGGGGGCCGACGCCGATGACCGGGGAGCCGTCCGGGTCGACCCCGATCCGCGAACTCGACCCGGCCACGGTCGACCGCATCGCCGCGGGCGAG
>JBEPXB010000279.1:0-4755 GCA_041642135.1 Halobacteriales archaeon
GGAACGAGTCGTCACGGTTTCGGTCTCGCCGAACGGGCAGGCGACCATCCCCAAGGAGTTCCGCGATCGGCTCGGTATCGAGGCCCCCGGTCGCGTGCGTTTCCGCGAGACCGAGGACGGGGAGATCGTGATCGAGCGCGTCCCGACCGTCGAGGAGATGAAGGGCTTCGCCGCGAGAATCGGCGAGTCCACGACCGAGCGGTCCGCCAGCGAGATCCTCCACGAGAAGCGTGAGCGGGAGAAGCAGGAGCGGAAACAGCAGGATCTGGAGGATCGGGAGCGTGATACCGAGTGAGTGCTCCGGATCGGATCGTCTTCGATACGGAGCCGCTGGTCGCGTACGCGGACGACGAGCCCGGAAGCGGCGAGGTCGCCGACTATCTCGACGCGGTCGCTCACGGTGACTCCGCGGGGTCGGTGAACCTGGTGAACGTCACCGAGGTGCGTTACGTCCTCGGGCGGAAGTACGACCGGGAGGTAGCCGACACGTTCCTCGAATGGCTCTGGAGCATCGGCATCTCGGACGTCGGCGTGGAGGAGGTCTGGGAGCGTGCCGCGGACTACATCGTCGACTACAACCCCGCACTCGGGGACGCGTACGCTCTCGGGACGGCAGCGGCGACCGACGCGACCCTGATCGTCGGGGGTGACTCGGATTACGACGACATCGTGGAGGTGGAGATCCGACGGTTCCGCGACCACGGCGTGTAGCTCTCCGCCATCAGCCCGGGGACGGTCACGGTCGGACCGCCCACCTCGAACGCACACTCCCGTGGAACGTCAGAACGGGACGTCGTCGCCGAACCCGTGCGGCGTTCCGGCGTCGTCCATCCCGGTGTCGGCGTGGACGACCGATATCTCGGGGATCTCCTGGACGAGCCGGGTCTTCAGCGCCTGGACGGTCATCGGGGAGATACCGCACCCCGAGCAGGCGCCGCCGAGCGAGATGCTGACCTCGCCGCGCTCGACGTCGATGTCGCCGACGGCGTGGCTCCCGCCGTGCATCCCGATCTGGGGGAAGTTCCGCGCGACGAACAGCGAGATCCGCTCGCGCAGTTCGGCCTCGTCCGTGGTCGCCGATCCTGAACTCATACCCGAGAGAGGGGCGAGGTGGATATAGCGGTTCCTCTCCGGGCGAGTGATCGACCGTGGTGGATTCGGGATCGACGGCCACCGGAACGACCGGAGAATCCGGCGAGGGTACTGGATTCGTCCTCACGGGAGGAGGACTCCTCGAACGGCCGTACGGAGCGGCGCGGTGCTGAGACACCAGCACACTCACCCGCCCCGAGGCGCGAAGCGCCGAGGGGCGCAGTTTTTCCCCACGTTTTTCCGACGAGCGGTTCGCGAGCGAAGCGAGCGAACCCGAGGAGGAAAAAGTGGTGGTCTCACATATACATGCGGTCCTCCGGGACCGACCGGGCCTCCTCCTCCCTGGCGGCCTGCATCCGGGCGTCGAGTTCCTCGTAGTGTTCGGCGACGCGGGCGGCGAACTCCGTCATCGGTCCCAGATCGACGTCGAGGTCGTAGATCGAGAGGAACGCCTCGAGCAGTCTGAGCGCGGCGTCGGCGTCGGGCGCCCTCGCGTGGGCGGGCGTCGTGAGGAGGCAGGTCTTCAGTTCGGAGTCCAGCCCGCGGGCCATCAGCGCGCCGTTGACCCCGTCGAGGAACCCGCCGCCCATCGGGGTGATCTCGGTGTCGGTGAGGCGCGCCTCGGTGAAGTCCGGCGTGGCGACGTAGTACGGCTTGTGTTCCTCGGGTCCGTGGGCGATCGGGACCCCCGAGAGGACGATCACCTCCTCGATCCGGGTACTCTCGGTCCAGCCGAGCACGTTCTCGCCGAACCGTTCGGCGGCCCCCGCGGGGACGAACAGTTCGCCCACGAGGACGGTCAGGTCGAGGTCGTCGCGGGAGAACAGCCGCGTGTGGTGGCGCGGGACCCCCTCGGCGAACGGGGTGATGACCGGGAACCCCTCGACGAGGACCCGGCCGACCTGCTCGAGTTCCAGGTGGGTGACGAGGTAGTCGGCGGCGGTCAGTCCGGCGAGGCCGAACTCGGAGAACCCGAGGACGAGTTTCGAGGAGCTGTCGACCCCGTCGTGCTGTACGTCGAACGTCGGTTCGTTCCGGTTCCCGTCGGCGGACATGCGCCAGTACTCGCCACAGGGGAGTATAACTCCCGGGGCCGCGAGCGGATCGCGTGGTCGGAACGCTTTTTCCGGCCCCCGGCGACGGCGGGGACATGGGAACGGGCCCGGGTCCGATGCCGGGGGGAGTCGCCTCGCAGTCGGACGGTGGGACGGCCACCCCGTCGACCACCCCGACGGCCAGCGCTCCCGACATCGTGGGGACGTACCTCCCGCCGTGGGTACCGGGCGAGCTGGTACAGGTCGCCCTCGCGCTTCTCGTCCTGGTCGTCACCTACTACCTCTCGGGGGTGATAAAGCGGGTTCTCGGCCGGCGGGTCGCCCGGCGGTTCAACCGGCCGAGTGTTACCCGGACGGTCCTCCGGGGGATACAGATGCTGGTGCTCGTCATCGGCGGGCTCGTCGCGCTCCGGGTGCTCGGCCTCCGGGTCGGCAACATAGTCCTCTCGGTGACGGTGTTCTCGGCGGTGGCCGGCTTCATCCTCGCACCGATCATCGGGAGCGTCATCAACGGGCTGTTCATCCTCTCGGAGCAGCCCTACGAGATCGGCGACATGATCTACCTCTCGGACCGCGACGTCTACGGGTTCGTCGAGAACATCACGCTCCGGTACACGAAGATGTTCACGCTCGACAACACGTTCCTGATCCTCCCGAACGGCTCGATGCGCGAGCGCGACGTCTACAACTTCTCCGCGGAGGACTCGCGGACGCGGCTCAAACTGGACGTACTGGTCACCTACGAGAGCGACATCCCGGAGGCGAGGCAGCTCATCGAGGAGTCGGCCCGGACCGTCGACAACGTCATCAGCGGCGGGCCGGACATCCGCGTCGGGTCGGCGCGATACCCCGCCGGGCCGCGGTGCTACATCGACTCGTTCGCCGACCACGGGGTAAACCTCCGGCTGCGCTACTGGGTGACCGAGCCGTACAAGCTACTCACCGCCCGGTCGCACGTCCAGACGGCTATCTGGGAGCGGCTCCCGGAGGCGGACGTCGAGATCGCCTACCCGCACAGCCACCTGTTCTTCGACGAGACGAGCGGAGAGATGCGGGTGAACCTCGCCGACGGCGACCGACCGGACGCTCCGGGTGGGTTCGACAGCGAACGCGAGGGGGACGAGGAAGGACCACCGTTGCCCCCCGAGGGGGAGCGGCCGCCGGACGAGATCAGTGGGGAGCTCGGCCGGCGTCGCGACGGCTAGGTCGAGACGGTGACCACGCTGCAGTCGAGTTTCTCCCGGAGGAACGTCTCCACGTCGGGTTCGTCGACGAGGTTCCGTATCATCCGCCGCCAGCGCCCGGCCTGTTTGCGCCCGATGACGACGTAGTCGGCGCCCTCGCCGGCCACCTCGTCGAGGATGGTCTCCTCGACGAGAAAGCCCGAGCGGACGACGTACCGTGCGCGGGGGAGTCGCCCGAAGTGGCCCTCGACGGCCCGCTTGAGCTCCGTCCGGGAGACCCGGCTGCCGTTCTGGTAGAGGTTGACGTGGAGCACGGTCAGGTCGGCGTCGTGTTCCTCGGCGAGGTCGATCGCGCGGCCGAGGGTCGCGCGGGAGTGTTCGGAGAGGGGATACCGGACGGGGACCACGACCAGCGTCATTCCCTCGGAGGTACGGTCGCCCGCGGTTCAACGTTGTCGATCCGCTCGGCTCGCGAGCCGTCCGGCCTCCTCCGCATCGTATCGGTTCATAGGGGTATCGTCGTTACTCATACCGTCTCGTCTCAGGACCACGTCGCTCGACCCGTATCGGTGGGTCGAATCCTCCGGCCGGCTCCGATACCCCTATCAGACCCCGTGGCGGACGACCCGTCCCTCCACGCGGGGCGAGACCCCCTCGGTCCGGGCGTATGCTGCGAGCACCTCGTACTGGACGTCGAGCGTTCCGACCCGGTACTCGGGGGTGAACGACGGGAACTCCCCCTCGGTGTGGAGGAGGTACTCGGAGGTGGCGACCCGGTAGCGCCGACCCGCCTCCACGGGCCGTCCGCCGACGCTCGCATTCAGGAGTTCGCTCGACCCGTGGTCGTACTCCAGCCGGGCGTTCGAGACGTGGGCGTGCCACCACTCGGACTCGCCGAAGCCGACGTTCCGGGCGGCCTCCGCGAACGCCGACCGCAGGGTTCTACCGGGCACGTCGAGGACGGCGACCCGTTCGGGAAACGGGATGACGCTCATCAGGTCGCCGAGGGTGACCTCGCCCGAGAGCGGGGGCCCCTCGCGGATGCCGCCGCTGTTCTGCAGGCCGACCACCGGTTCCGCGAACCCGGCCTCCAGGGCGGCCCACCGGTAGGCGTCGGCGACGAAGTTCCCGATACGGGACTCCCCCCGGAAACACGTCCGCTCGGTCCGCTCGACCGGCTCCAGCGCGTGGCCGACGACCTCGGTGAGCCCCTCGGCGGCCATCCGGTTCCGGAGCGACGCCGCGACGGGTCCGTGGAGCGGCCCGTCGGCCACCGCGTGTCGGGTCACCTCGCCGTCGGGGAGCGACACCTCCATGACCACCTCGCCGTTGACGCCGGGACGGGTGAGCACCGTCCCGTCGATGCGTTCGATCCGCTCGGAGTGGACGTGGCCGCCGAGGACGACGTCCACGTCGACGGCGGC
>JBEPXB010000280.1:0-4750 GCA_041642135.1 Halobacteriales archaeon
GCTGTCCGCGCTCGAGAGGACCAGATCGCCTACGCGGCCGCGACGGTCCTGCTGTTCGATGCGGTCACGATCGTCGTGTACCCGATCGTCGGCGACGCACTCGGGCTCTCGGGGATCGTCTTCGGAATCTGGGCGGGCGTCAGCATGTTCTCGACGGGGCCGGTCGTCGCGGTCGGGTTCACCCACTCGGAACTGGCCGGCCAGTGGGCCACGATGACGAAACTTGCACGGAACGCACTGATCGGGGTCGTCGTCCTGGTCTACGCGAGTTACTACGCCCGCGGCGATAGCGGCCGCCCGTCGATTCGCGCGCTCTGGGAGGAGTTCCCGAAGTTCATCCTCGGATTTATCGCGCTCGTCCTCGTCGGGACGCTGCTCGCCCGGCGACGCTGACCGACCGCGGCGGTTCCCCCGGAAGTCCGCACCGACGACCGTACGGGACGACGGCGAGGGACGGTCGGAGACGCCGTGCGGTTCGCAGGCGACGACCGAGACCGTCGGGGTCACGACGACGTGCCGGCCCGTCCCGACCGGACGACGAAGGCCCCGGCGTTCGGCGGCCTCGCTCTCCCGGATCGATACGCGGGGACGTACGGGTGTCGCCCCGTCGTCGAGCGAATAGTTATACGACTCGACGCCGAGCGACGACGTGATGGCCGACGCCGATGAGCCGGTCTACTACGTGATCAGCGACCTCCACGTCGGCGGCGACGAGCAGCTCGAGGAGGTCGAGTTCCTCGACGAACTCCTCGCCTTCCTCGAGCGGCTGGAGACGACCGACGAGGACGCCGAGCTGGTCATCAACGGCGACGCGTTCGGCCTCTGGGAGTTCACGGCCGCCGAGGGGATGGAGAAGTTCGAGGTCCTCGAGGGGACCTACCCCGCCCTGTTCGACCAGCTCCGCCGGACCGGGGAGAACGTCTCGATCACGCTCCTGCCGGGCAACCACGACCACGAGCTCGCCGCCCACGACGCGTACGTCGAGCGGTTCGCCGAGTACAACGTCGACGTCGTGCAGGAGCAGTCGGTCTCCCGGCCGGTGGGCGACCGGGCGATCCACTTCGAGCACGGCCACCAGCAGGACCCGAACAACCGCATCGACGACTGGGGCAACCCCGCCTCGACGCCGCTCGGCTACTACTACAACACGCTGGTGACGAGCCGGGCCGGCCAGCTCTCGGGCCGCGGACGGTACAACTGGCTCAAGGACGTCCAGGCGGTCACGCCCACCGAGCGGATGCCCGTCTGGCTGCTCTCGAAGTACTTCTACCGCGAGATGAACCCCGTGCTGCGCTACTCGCTGGTCCCGTTCCTGCTGCTGTTCAACATCAGCGCCGTGATGGCGGTGCTGGCGGGGCTCGACCTCGTCGGCGTCTGGTCGATGCCGGTCGAGCGGACGACGGCGTTCCTCGGCCAGTTCGGCCCGGCCGGCACCGCGGTGTGGTTCTTCCTCGCGATAAACGCGGTCGTCGTCGGCCTCCTGCTGCTCGTCGCCATCCCGCTGTACTTCATCCGTCGGGACGTCAGGAAGACCATCGACCGGTTCGGGGTGTTCGAGACGGAGCTCACCGTCGACCCACACGAGCCGTACGAGGCGGCCGCACGCGAGGTCTTCGCCGACGGCGAGACGGCGGTGTTCTGCTACGGGCACACACACCGACCGGTCGTCCGCGAGGTCGGCGGGGGGCTGCTGGTCAACACCGGGACGTGGCTCAAACGGCTCCACCGGCGGGACGGGATCATCGGCGTCCTGCCGCCGGTGTTCTACCCCTCCTACCAGCTGGCGGCGGTCCGCATCGCCGCGGAACCCGAGGGCGTGGCCGTCGAGTACGAGGCCATCAGGAAGCCCAGCCCGGCGGCCGAGGAGCTCACCCTCACCGAGCGGCTGTTCACCGCCGGCCGGGAGCCCGACCTGGACCTGCCGGACCGGCACGTCGTCGGGGACGGCTCGACGAGCCCGGCGCCCGAGACGGCCGAGTGAACCCGTCGGGGGACGGGGACACGGTGGGGGCGGATCGCGGGGAACGGCTGATCGCGTCCGCGCCACAGCCGTGCCGGCAGCCGTGTATCGACCCCCTTCTTTCCCTCCACTTTCGCCGGCAACCGACAGGGTTTCCCCCGACCCGTTCTACCCCCGTTCAATGACGAAGGACTACATCGAGGTCCGGGGGGCCGCGGAGCACAACCTCAAGGACGTCGACGTCCGCATCCCCCGCGAGGAATTCACCGTCGTAACCGGCCTTTCGGGCTCGGGGAAGTCCTCGCTCGCCTTCGAGACGGTGTACGCGGAGGGCCAGCGCCGCTACATCGAGTCGCTCTCGGCGTACGCCCGGAACTTCCTCGGCCAGATGGACAAGCCGCAGGTCGAGAGCGTCGAGGGGCTTTCGCCTGCGATCTCCATCGACCAGAAGAACGCCGCCAACAACCCCCGCTCGACGGTCGGGACGGTCACGGAACTCCACGACTACCTCCGCCTGCTGTACGCGCGCGTCGGCACGCCACACTGCCCGGAGTGTGGCCGCGAGGTGGGCGAGCAGAGCGCCCAGAACATGGTCCGGCGCGTCCTCTCCCTCCCCGAGGGGACGAAAGCGAAGGTCGCCGCGCCCGTCGTCCGCGACCAGAAGGGCGCCTTTGCCGACCTGTTCGACGACCTCGTGAGCGAGGGGTACGCCCGCGTCGAGGTCGACGGCGAGGAGTACGACCTCGCGGTCGAGAAGCCCGAACTCGACGAGAACTACCGCCACACCGTCGACGTGATCGTCGACCGGGTGAAGGTGAGCGAGGAGGCGCGCTCGCGGATCACCGACTCCGTCGAGACGGCCCTGGAGGAGGCCGGCGGCGTCCTGAAGGTCATCGTCCCCGATCCGCCCGAGGGGTTCGAGGAGTTCGGCACCCGGGAGCGGCGGACGGGCGACCTCGCGGGCACGGGTGATCAGCGGCTCGTCGTCGCGTTCTCCGAGGACCTGGCCTGTACGCACTGCGACATCGACCTGCCGGAGATCGAGACCCGATCGTTCTCGTTCAACTCTCCCCATGGAGCCTGCCCGGAGTGCGAGGGCATCGGCGAGACGAAGGAGGTCGACGAGCACCTCGTGGTGCGCGACCCCACAAAGCCCCTGAAGGACGTCTTCGAGCCGTGGTCGTACAACCGGACCTACTACCGCCGACAGCTGGACAACGTCGCCGAGCACTTCGGGGTGAGCGTCGAGACGCCGTTCGAGGAACTCGACGACGAGGTGCAGGAACAGTTCCTCTACGGCACGGACGACGTGGTCCACTTCCAGTGGCAGACGAAGAACGGCACCCGCGAGAAGACCCAGCGGTTCGAGGGCGTGATGAACAACCTCGACCGGCGGTACGTCGAGACGGACTCCGACCGGGCGCGCGACCACATCGAGAAGTTCATGGCCACCACGACATGCCCGGACTGCGAGGGAACCCGACTCAAACCGGCCTCGCGGGCCGTGCTGTTCCAGGGGACCGCCATCACCGAGGTGAGCCGGATGTCGATCGGCGATGCGCTGTCGCACTTCGAGGGGATGGAAGCCGATCTGACCGAGCGCGAGCGGACCATCGCCGAGGAGATCCTGAAGGAGATCCGCGCCCGGCTGGGGTTCATGGAGGAGGTTGGGCTCGAGTACCTGACGCTCGACCGCGAGGCCTCCACGCTGTCGGGCGGCGAGAGCCAGCGCATCCGGCTGGCCACCCAGGTCGGCTCCGGGCTGGTGGGCGTGCTCTACGTACTCGACGAGCCCTCCATCGGCCTCCACCAGCGGGACAACGACCGCCTGCTCGACACGCTCTGCGGGCTCAGAGATCTCGGGAACACGCTGATCGTCGTCGAGCACGACGAGGAGACGATGTGGCGGGCGGACAACGTCATCGACATGGGCCCCGGCCCGGGCAAGCGCGGCGGCGAAGTGGTCGTCAACGGCGACGTCGAGGAGGTGATGGCCGCCGAGAGGTCGGCGACCGGCGACTACCTCGCCGGCCGGAAGTCCATTCCGGTACCGGAGGAGCGCCGCGAGGCCGACGGCCACCTCACCGTGCGGGGCGCCCGCCAGCACAACCTCAAGGACGTCGACGTCCCGTTCCCGCTCGGCAACTTCACCGCGGTCACGGGCGTCTCGGGGTCGGGCAAGTCGACGCTGCTCCACGAGGTGCTCTACAAGGGGCTCGTCCGGCGGATGAACGACACGGACGTCAACCCCGGCGAACACGACGACATCGAGGGGATCGAGGACATCGAGACCGTTCGACTCATCGACCAGTCGCCGATCGGCCGCACCCCGCGCTCCAATCCAGCGACGTACACGAACGTCTTCGACCACATCCGCGAGCTGTTCGCGGAGACCAAGCTCTCGAAACAGCGCGGCTACGAGAAGGGCCGCTTCTCGTTCAACGTCAAGGGCGGGCGGTGCGAGGCCTGCGGCGGGCAAGGGACGGTAAAAATAGAGATGAACTTCCTCTCGGACGTGTACGTCCCCTGTGAGGAGTGCGACGGCGCCCGGTACAACGACGAGACGCTCGACGTCACCTACAAGGGCGCGACCATCTCGGACGTGCTGGACATGGAGGTCGACGAGGCCTACGAGTTCTTCGAGGGGCACACCGGTATCCGCCGGCGGCTGAAGCTCCTGAAGGACGTCGGGCTGGGCTACATGCGGCTCGGGCAGCCGTCGACGACCCTCTCGGGCGGGGAGGCCCAGCGGGTCAAGCTCGCCGAGGAACTCGGGAAGAAGGACTCCGG
>JBEPXB010000281.1:0-4723 GCA_041642135.1 Halobacteriales archaeon
CTGACGGTGCCCGCGGATAGCGTCCCGTCCGCACCGAGTGTAACTGTCCCACCGAGGTGCTCGATTTCGACCCCATCAGCCTGCAGGGCGGCCAGCGTTTCGAAGGACCGCTCGATTACTTCTGTCGGTGTCCCCGAGCAGTGGCCATCGAACGTGTAGGTGACTTCGTAGGTCGGCATGAGGGGTCAGCGGGGAGTACCACGGGTGGCGTGGTAATGTTTCTCGACGCAATGATCTCACGGGGTGAGTTCAGTTCACACCGCGAACACATCCCCCAGCATGGGATCTGCGGCCGGTCGGCGGTCCACTGTAAAGACGATCGAACGCACGGAATGGGACGTGTTCACTCGAATGGGGCGTGTTCACTCGGAGAGGGTACTGGCTCGGATTCGCTCGGACTCACGGCGATAGTTCTCGATAGTAGACATGGCCCACGAGCATACGCGTCTATCATCTGTCTCGATTTGAGCGCGCTGGTACCCATCCGGATCGACTTGCGTAATCGCCGCTATCGTTCCGTCCGCGACCCCCAGAGTCTGTGAAACGGTGCCATCGTAGCAGTAGAACTCGGCTCCACCCGACTCGATCATCTCTCCGGTCAGCTCGCCGAACTCCGGCGAATCGCGGACTGTATCGAGGAGGTCCCGGGTTATCACGCCCACGATAGTGAGTTCCCCCCGGACGGTTTGCTCGTGGAGCGTCTCGGCGAGGGGAGACACGACAGTGTTCGTCAAAAAACGGAACTCGTCGGCTTCGTGTAACAGTTCCCTCGCTCTACGGAGGGGAGCACCCGGATCGGTTTGGGTCGGCGTCGCGATCCTCGCGTCACGAAGACGGGTCAGCTCGAAATCGATCTCGTCCATCGGCAGATAGCCTATCACGTCTTCGAGTTTCTGCATCGTCTCGATCGACTCGATGAGCGATACGAACTCGTCAGCGAGGAACGCACCCAACGACGTGATCATGCACTCGGAACCGTGTTGCGAGATCCAGTTTCGTTCTTCCAGACCGGTGAGAACTCGGCTGAGCGTCGACCGTGAGATGGCCACTTGATCGCTGATTTCTTCGCGGTCGGCTGGCGCTTCGTATAAGTACATGAGCACCTGCACGCGATTTTCCGACGCCGAAAGGAACCGGATCTGATCGAGCGGATCGCTCATCGGGTGGTATTTGTTAACGGTCAATATGATGATTTCGTTAGGTCACCGGGAACGTCCCGAGCTCTAGTTCGCACTCGAGACAGACGACGTACTACACTCGTCGGCCAGGTCGTCGGTCGTTGCGCGCTATCCGTATCCGTCACGCCCCGACTGCATGTGACGGTAGTACGAGTAGGGACTGGCCCGTCGTCGCCAGCGGGTGTTCTGAGAACACCTGACACTACGACTGTAGCAGCGTCGTCCGCGCTCGCGACACGTACGCGTTCCCGGCCCAGCTCCGAGCATCACCGATCTCGGTCAGGAGTGACTCGGTTTCCGTCGCCGGGAACACTCCGTTTCTCGAAAGCACCACGGGGAGTGTCGGCGTGGTGACCGGGCGAGCACCGCTCAGCGACGCGTGGACGAGCGCGAGTCGATCGAACCCGTCACAGCGGAACTACGTCGTGTCCGCCTCGTTCGCGAGGGTAACGGCCGCGTTCTCACCCTCGTCCAGCGGAAAGGTCTCGTCTGGGTCGACCGGTCGTACGTCGAAACCGCTCGGCACACTCCTTCAGATTCATTACGTCCCCGCCCACCGATCTACCGGTGAGGGAACGCTGGCTCTACGCCTGGGCGCTCGGGTCGGTCTCGTTCGGCGGGGCGTCGCTCCTGATCCCGCTCTACATCGTCCAGCTGGGTGCCTCGACCGTGCAACTGGGGGTCCTCGCGGCGTCGGCCGCGGTCATCGGCGCCCCCGGGGCGATCCTGTTCGGCCGGCTCGCCAACCGGGTGAGTAACCGGCGGCCGATGGTGCTGGTGACGCTCGCCACCGTCGCGGGCACGCTCGCCGCGATCCCGCTGTTGCCGGGCATAACGGCGGTCATCGTCGCCAACGCGGCGCTCTGGCTGGTCGTCGCGTCGGTCGCACCCGTGCTGACGATGCTGGTCGTCGACGACGAGCCGGAGTCGGCCTGGAGCGAGCGCATCGGGCTCCTGAACAAGTACCAGGGCTACGGCTGGGCGGGCGGGCTCGTCCTCGGGACGGTCTGGCCGCTCGTCGGGAGCCGGCTGGTCGGAGCCGGGGCAGTGACGCGGGCGCTCTTCTGGGTGCTCGCGCTGTGTGCGGGCGCGGGCGTACTCGGGGCCGCCCGCTCGCTCCCCCGGCCCGACCCGTCGGCCCACGTCACGAGCGAGCGGAAGGTCCGCAAGGTCGCCCGACTGCTCTCGGAGTCGCGCCGCGGGATCAAGGGGTCGACGTTCGCGTTCGCGCCGAACCGGCTGTACTGGACGACCCGCGGGCTCCACCCGAGTCAGCTCGTGGACCGGCTCGACTCGGCGCTCGCGACGTACCTGGTCGCCGCCGTCCTCTTCTTCACCGGCTTCGCCGCCTTCTGGGCGCCGCTGCCGCTGTTCCTCACGGACACCGGGTTCGACTCCGGGCAGATCTTCGCGCTGTACCTGGCGTCGAGCCTCGCGTCGGCGGTTCTCTACGAACGCGCCGGCGAGTACGCCTCGCGGTACGACGTCCGGGTCCTCCAGTCGGGCGCGCTCGCGGTCCGGGGGCTGCTCTTCCCGGCGATCGTCCTGGTCGCCGGCCTCGGGGCCGTGACGGTCGAGTTCGGGGCGGCCGGGGTCGGCCTCGCCGCCATCGGCCTGACCTGGGCGGTCATCGCCGTCGTCGGGACGGCCATCGTCACCCGTCTCGCCCCGTCGAGCGCCCGCGGGGAGGTACTCGGCATCCACACCGCGCTCGGGGCCGTCGCGGGCGGTATCGGCGGCATCCTCGGCGGGTGGGCGGCCACCTTCGGCTACGCCGTGGCGTTCGGCGTCGCCGGGGGGCTCGTGGTCCTCGGGGCGGCGCTCGTCCTGTCGCTCCGGACGCTCTCCGAGCGACGGGCGACGGCCGGGACGGCCGCGAACACGCCCTGAGAGCGTTCCGACGCGACGCCGGCCCGGCTTCTCGCGGATCCCGCTCGCGGCCCCTCGAGCGACTGACCGCGGAACCGCCGATCCCGAACAGCCGGGGACGTCGGTCGCGGCCGGTCGGGGAACTCCCCCGGCGGCGATGCGGTGGGGTTTAGTCGGTCGGCCGCGGCCTACCGCCATGACGCGAATCGAGGACGGGACCGTCGGTGCCGCCCGGGTGTCGGGCACCCGGGAGTCGGTGATCCGGGAGATGACCCGGGAGGCCCACCGTCACGACGCTATCAATCTCTCGCAGGGGATCCCGGACGAGAGCGAGACGCCCGAGCGGGTGAAGGAGGCGGCCGTCGAGGGGGTCGCCGAGGCGAGCCAGTACACGATCACCTGGGGACTGCCGGCGCTCCGGGAGGCGGTCGCCGAGCGGTACGAGGCCTGGAAAGGGGTCAGCTACGACCCCACCCGGGAGGTGACGATCACCAGCGGGACGAGCGAGGCGATCGTCTCGACGATGCTCTCGCTGTGTGACCCGGGCGACGGCGTGATCTACTTCGAGCCGACCTACGAGTCGTACATCCCGGCGACGCAGTTCGCCGAGGGTCGGCCCCTGCCGATCGACATCACCGACGGCCTGGCCATCGAGGAGGAACCGCTCCGCGAGGCCGCCTCGGAGGCGTCGATGCTTCTCTTGAACCACCCGCACAACCCGACCGGGACGGTGTTCACGCCCGAGGAACTGGAACTCGTCGCCGACGTCGCCCGCGAGGAGGACCTGATCGTCGTCACCGACGAGATCTACGAGCACATCGTCTACGCCGACCACTATCGCAGTCCCGTCGAGGTGGCCGACCTCGCCGAGCGGACCGTCGTCTGCACGGGGCTGTCGAAGACCTACAGCGTGACGGGCTGGCGGGTCGGTTTCGCGCTCGCGCCGGAGCCGCTGTCCGCGGAGCTCCGGAAGGTCCACGACTACACGACCATCTGTGCGCCGACCCCCTTCCAGTACGCCGGCGTGGAGGCGCTGTCGATGCCCGGGGACTACTACGACGACCTCGCGGCGTCCTACCGGGAGCGCCGCGATCTCCTCTGTACGGGGCTCCGGGACGTCGGCCTCGACCCGGTGGTGCCGGACGGCGCCTACTACGTGATGGCGCGCTACCCCACCGACGAGGCGGACACGGCGTTCGCCAAGCGGCTCGTCCGGGAAGCCGGCGTCGCCACGGTACCCGGGAACAGTTTCTACACCGACGAGGACGACAGCGACTGGATCCGGTTCACCTTCTCCCGGGACGAGGCGAACATCGAGGAGGCGATCTCCCGACTCGAGGACGGACGCTGGTGGTGAGCGAGTCGAACCGGTCGAGCGGGCGTAGCCGGTCCGCCCGGGTCAGGTTTGGGGGGCTCGACCGCTCGGCCGCACCACTACACGTGACAGAGCGATCGTCGAGCGTAGCGGAGCGCCGGTACGACCCGGCTGTCGATGACCGACGGGGCATCGAGAGCCGTTCTCTACCCTGGGGAATCACGGACACGAGTTAAGACATCGGACGCTCAGAGGGGACGCATGGCCCTCTACGCGCTCGAGGACATCAACGACGCGCTGGACGTGACCCGCGGGTTCCTCTGGCCGATCGACCGGACGGTGTGGTTCAAACTCGCGTTCG
>JBEPXB010000282.1:0-4701 GCA_041642135.1 Halobacteriales archaeon
CGTCGTCTTCCTCGTCGGGATGCGGATCAACCGCCTCTGGAAGGTCCACCGGTGGCTCCCGGTGGCGACGAGCGCCCCGCGGATGGTCCGCGAACAGGAACGCGAGGGACTGCTCGGCTCGCGCTTCTTCCGGTCCGGGCTCCGCGAGTTCACGATCCTCCAGTACTGGGAGTCCTTCGAGGCGCTTCGGGCGTACGCCCGCGAATCGGGTACCGAACACCGGACGTGGTGGGGCCGGTTCAACGAGATGGCGAGCGAGGACGACACGGTAGGGATCTGGCACGAGACCTACCTCGTCGACCCGGACGAGTACGAGACCGTCTACCGGGACATGCCCGCCTCGGGGCTCGGTGCCGCCGAGGGGAGCGAACTCGTGCCCGCGACCGGGTCCCGGGAGTCCGCGGCGGGCCGACTCGGCCGGAGCGACGGCGCCGACGCCCCGCTGGCCGCCGACGGAGGTGTCGAGCGATGACCGGACGATCGTGGCGGACGACCCGCGACCCGCCGGGATCGCTGACCGGGCTCGTCGCCGGCGGCGTCACGGTACTCGTCCTCGCGACCGCCTTCGGACTCTCCGCGCTCGACCTCTCGTGGGCCTGGGTGGTCTACCCGCTCGGGTTCGGCGGACTGCTCCCGCTGGCGCTCGGCGCGGCGGGCCGGTACGGACGCCGCGAGCGACCGGACCGGTGCCGGGACACGGAGGCGCGGACGACGGAGACGGGTGACGGACCGGCGATGGAGGCGTTGCGAGGGCGCTACGCCCGCGGCGAGATCGACGAGGTGGAGTTCGAGCGCCGGGTCGAGCGGCTCCTCCGGACGGAGACCGTCGCCGACGCCCGCGAGTACCTCGACGGGCCGGACCGGTAGTTCCCCCGGGACCGCCGCTCCCGTCAGACCCCTTCGGGCGGTTCGACGCCCTCGGCGAGGAGCTTCGTGTCGAGGTAGTCCAACAGCCGGTCGCGCACGCCGGCCTCGACGTCGCGCATCCCGAGGGCGTGGACCGCCCCCGCCGTGCCGTCGGCGGTCATCAGGAGGAACGCGGCGGTCGCCTCGGGGTCGACCTCCCGCAGGACGCCCGCCTCCGTTCCCTCGCGGACGATGTCGGCGAGGTCCGAGATGACGCGCCGCTCGTAGGCCTCCAGGCGGTCGCGGAACGCGGCGTCGTGGGGCGCGTGCGAGAGCAGTTCCATCATCGCGACGTTCATGCCGCGCTCGAACTCGTCGTCGGGGTCGCCGAGCAGGCAGTCACAGGCGAGGTAGAGTTTCCTGACGGGATCGGGTTCGGCCGCGGCGGCGGCGAACCGGTCGAGCGACCACCCTGCGGCCCACTCGAGGAACACGAGGATGAGGTCGGCCTTGGTGTCACAGTGGTAGAAGAAGAACGCCTCGCTCCGCTCGGACTCGGCGGCCACCTTCCTCGTCGTCAGCCCGGCGTAGCCGTGCTTCGCGAGGGCCGCCCGGACGGCCTCGGCGATCTCCTCGCGGACGTCGGCGGGGAGTTCGGAAACGGCGTCCTCGGCCTCTTCGGACATGCATCGACGTGGGTGGCCGGGGGTAAACGGCTTTTCGTCCGCGGGTGATCCGGCGGAGCATCCCGAACCGTTACGTTGCGCCGTCGCCTACGTGGGGTATGGTAGACGTCCCGGGGCTCGGGCTGCCACTCTCGCTGGTGCTACTGCTGGCCGGCGCGGGACTCATGATCGCGGAGGCGCTGGCGCCGGGAGCACACTTCATCGTCCTCGGGGTCGCGCTGCTCGTGGCGGGGCTCGTGGGGCTGCTCCTGCCGCCGTCGCTGGCCGCCGTGGCGCCGTTGATCCTCGCGGCCGTGGTCGTGGGGTCGGGAGCGGCCGCGCTGTGGGCCTACCGCGAGTTCGACTTCTACGGCGGCCGCGGGTCGGGTCGGACCTCCGACTCGGACTCGCTCCGCGGGAAGACCGGCCGCGTCACCGAGCGGGTCACCGAGACGGAGGGCGAGGTGAAACTCGAGGAGGGCGGGTTCAACCCTCACTATCGGGCCCGGACCGTCGACGGCGTCATCGAGGTCGGCGAGGAGGTCATGGTGGTCGACCCCGGCGGCGGGAACGTCGTCACCGTCGAGGCACTCTCGCGGTTCGACGACGACATCGACCGGGAACTCGCCCGGGAGCAGCGCCGGCGCGAGCGCCAGGAGTCCGGTTCGGAGTCGGACGCCGAGGGGGAGACCGAGACGGCCTGACCCGACCCAACCGGGACGGTCTGACTCGACTTCTCGGCCCGACCCGCGGACGGTCGCACGTTTCCGGTCGACTCGATCCGCCGACGTAGCAGGGTGGTTAAGACGGTCGACCGCGTACCGGCGCGTATGGACCTCTCGCGGCTGTCGGGGCACGCCCCGACCGAGGTGACCGACGAGGAGCGCGAGGCGGCGGTGCTCGCGCCGGTGGTCGCCCGGGACGAGCAGCCGCACCTCCTGTTCGTCAAGCGGTCGGCCGACCTCTCGAACCACGCGGGACAGATGGCGTTCCCGGGTGGCGGTCGCGAGCCGACCGACCCCGACCTCCGCGGGACCGCGCTCCGCGAGGCGAACGAGGAGGCCAGCATCGACCCCACCGAGACGGAGGTGGTCGGTCGACTCGACGACATCCGGACCACCTCGCGCTACTCGATCCGGCCGTACGTCGGCCGCGTCCCCGACCGCGAGTACGTCCCCGACGGCGTCGAGGTGACGGAGGTGGCCGTCCTCGCCATCGAGGACCTGATCGACCACTCGAACTACGACTCCGAGCGCCGCGACCACCCCTACTACGGGGACATCCGGCTGCACTACTTCCGCGTCGACGGCTACGTCGTCTGGGGGGCGACCGCCCGCATCCTCGCGCAACTGCTGGAACTCACGACCGACTGGACGGTCCCCGAGGAGCCGGACCGCCACGTCGGCCCGGACGCCGAGTTCCGGGTCTGATACGGTCGTGCGCAACTATTTTCAACAGTCCTCGGACCGATCGGCGTTTCGAGACCGACGAGACGGAACTGGGAGTCGTGAGGCGGGAAGGAATCACGCACGACCGTATGAGCCGGGCCGCCCTATCGGGGCCGCCGTACCGGGGCCGCCGTACCGGGGCCGCGACGACCGACGACCCGGGAGCGACCGGTGTGATCCGTGCTACCGGTCGTGAGGAGAGGCTATAGCCGGCGACGCCCTACTCGTGTGGTGAACGAGGAGACACCGGAGCGAGCGGCGCTCCCGCCGCGGGACGGGCCGAACCCGATGTGGCGGCTGTTCCGCACCTACGGCCGCCCACACGCCCGACACCTCCGGGTGGGCCTGCTGGCGAGCCTGGTCGCCCGCCTCGCCGACCTCGCCCCGCCGTTACTGCTCGGGCTGGCCATCGACACGCTCTTTTTCGACCGGCCGGTCCCGTTCCCGGTCGTCGCCGAACGACTCCCCGCCTCGGCGGTCGGACTGTTCGGCGTCGTGGTCGGCCTCCTCGCGGCCGCGTTCCTCGTGAGTTCGGTCTTCCACCTCGTCCGGGGGCGCGCGCTCAACCGCTTCGCCCAGCGGGTCCAGCACGAGCTCCGCGTCGACACCTACGACCGGATGCAGCGGCTCGACACCGCGTTCTTCGACGACAAGCAGACGGGCGAACTGATGAGCGTGCTCTCGAATGACGTCAACAACCTGGAGCAGTTCCTGATGGGCGGCATCGACGCCGCTTCGCGGCTGTCGGTGACGGTGGGTGGCATTCTCGTCTTCCTGTTCCTGATGAACGCCCCCCTCGCCGCCGTGGCGTTCCTGCCGGTGCCGTTCATCGCCTACTTCACCTACCGGTACGTCGGGATCTACCAGCCGAAGTACG
Organism: Halobacteriales archaeon; assembly: GCA_041642135.1. Lineage (GTDB taxonomy): Archaea > Halobacteriota > Halobacteria > Halobacteriales > Haloarculaceae > Salinirubellus. The sequence continues at coordinate 3,837 of JBEPXB010000282.1, forward strand.
CGGAGGTCAGGTCCCGACTGGCGAGCCTGCTCGCCCGCCTCGAGAACAACCTCGGTGGCATCCGAGTGATCAAGTCTGCCACCGCGGAGTCGTTCGAGCGCGACCGCGTCGGGGACGCTTCCGCCGACTACCACGACACCTACTGGGACGCCATCCGCGTCTCGACGACGTTCTTCCCGATACTGCGCGCTATCAACGGCGTCGGGTTCGTCCTCACGTTCGCCGTCGGCGGCTACTGGGCCTTCTTCGGGCCGTTCGGTCCCTTCCAGGGGACGCTGACGGTGGGTACGTTCGTCGCGTTCGTCTTCCTCGCGCAGAACCTCGTCTGGCCGATGAGCGAGTTCGGCGAGGTGATCAACATCTACCAGCGGGCGACGGCCTCCGCGGCGCGGGTGTTCGACCTCGCCGACGAGGAGCCGGCGGTCCGCGAGGACGAGGACGCGCCGGCACTCCGGCTCGCCGGGGGGACCCTCCGGTACGAGGGCGTGACGTTCGGTTACGATCTCGGCCGGCCCGTCCTCCGGGATGTGAGCTTCGAAGTTCCCGGCGGGACGACGCTCGGACTGGTCGGGCCGACGGGGGCCGGGAAGTCGACGGTCGTCGAGCTGCTCGCCCGGATGTACGACCCCGACGAGGGGCGGATCACCGTCGACGGTCAGGACGTCCGCGAAGTGTCCGTCTCCTCGCTCCGGAGGGCGATCGGCTACGTGAGCCAGGACGCGTTCCTCTTCCACGGCACCGTCCGCGAGAACATCGCCTACGCCCGGCCGAACGCGACCGATGCCGAGGTCGAGGCCGCCGCCCGGCGCGCCCACGCCGACGGGTTCATCGCGAACCTCCCGGAGGGGTACGACACGATGGTCGG
>JBEPXB010000283.1:0-4694 GCA_041642135.1 Halobacteriales archaeon
AGTTCGTGGCTTGTGCTGACGGCCTTTCGCTGGCAACAGCATTCACACACATCACAGGCCGTCACTACCGGGTTCTACCCGGTTTTAAATACTCGAAACGGGACAGGTAAATCCATTAGATCCATCCGTTAACGACGCCCTTCGAAACCCACCCAACCACTGTTCCTCATTTCCGAACAGTCAACAATGGAGCATACGCCGAACGACCGAAGGGAGCGAGGCGTTTCACCCGCCCCGAGCGGCGAAGCCGCGAGGGGCGCTTTTGGCATGAACGGTTTTTTCGCGAGCGGTTCCGCAGGCCGCGCGGAGCGCGGCCGAGGAAACCCGAGCGAAAAAGAGGTTCTACGGTTTGGGCGCGGCCTTCTGGAGGGCGGTCTCGGCGATGTTGCCGCCGTAGTCGGCGCTCCGGTTGAGCGAGTCGACGACGAGTCCGAGCAGCTGTGCCTGCTGGGGGTCGAGGTCGCGGATGAGGGCGTCGACCTCGCGGGCGCGTTCGTCGGCGGTCTCGACGCGGTGTCTGGCGTCGTTCGCGAGCCGGGTGGCCTTCTCGGCGTCGTCCTCGAGCAGCGCGTCCATCGCCATGTCGATGACCTCCTCGGCGGCCTCCTGGAGGTCCCGGAGCGCCTCGGCCGCGTCCTCGGAGACCGCCCCGAGCTCGAGCGAGTGGTGGGCGATCTTCGCCGAGTGGTCGGCGACCCGCTCGAGCTGTCGGGCCGAGGAGTGGTAGTCAAAGCAGGTCTCGCGGTTCTGGCCGATCTCCGCGGCCGCGCCGGGGTCACGGAGCACCGACCGGAAGACGCGGGAGACCATCGCCCAGAGCCGATCGACGTCGTCGTCGCGCTGGACGACGTCGGTCGCGAGGTCGTCGTCGTTGTCGACGAGTGCCGTAACGGCGTCGCCGAGCATCGTCGTCGCCACCAGGCGCATCCGGGTGATGGCGCTGTGGAGCGACAGTTCGGAGGAGTCGAGCAGGTCCTGCAGACGGACGTGTTCGGAAGTCTCGCCGATCACCTCGAGGCCGACGAGTCCCTGTGCGGCCTCCCGGATCGTCCGGCGCTGGTCGGCCGTCACACGCGAGGTTTCGAGAGTGATGACGTCGAACCCCGAGACGTACATCGTGATGACCGCGCGGGTGAGTTCCTCGCCCTCCAGCCCGGTGATGTCGAGGATACCCTCCGTCTTCTCCTCCTCGCGCCGCGGGGTCAACAGCAGCGTGTCGTCCTCCGGATGGAACTCGACCACGCTCCCCCCGCTGACCCCGTTTTCGGTCGCCCACGTCTTCGGCAACGAGACGGTGTACGTCGAGCCGCCGGTCACCTGAACTTTCCGCGTCTCCATGACTGGATGGAGCGTCCGGGATATCATAAAACAACCTGTTTCTATATACTTAAACAGTCGGTACGGAAACGCCTCGTATCTACCGGCAGAGCGGGTCGAGAGACGCCCGTAGTCGACCGTCGAGGGACCGAACGGCCGCCGCAGACACCCGAACCGGAACCAGGTCCGACACCGAAACCCGTGGAAAGCGCCCGATCAGCGTCGACGTCGGGTCCTCGCCACTCGACTGGCTATATATCTGGGTCCGTATGGGCCACTCGTGTCTCTTATTATGTACCGTGTTTCGATCGACTCCCGGCGGTCGTCTCATACGGTCGTGCGTAATTCTTTGCCGCCTCACGACCCCTCGTTCCGTCCCACCGGTCTCGAAACACCGATCGTCCTAGAGATCGCTGAAAACGGTTACGCACGACCGTATCAGAGGGTGCTCGATCCGGCGTCGCCCGTGCGCCACAGGCCGCAGAACGACGTCGTCCCGGGTTCGTGACCCGGAGGCCCGTCCGCTCGTCGGACGGTCCCACCCCCGACGGTCCAAACGGTAATGGTCCCCTCGGACGGAGGTCCGACCGAACGATGCCACGCCGGGAGTTCGACCGACAGCTCGAGGCGCTCCGGGAGGCCGTCGTCGCGCTCGGCGAGACGGTCGTCGACCGCCTCGAGCGCGCCGCAAAGGCGCTCGAGACGGACGACGAGTCGCTGGCCCAGTCCGTCATCGCGGGCGACGACGAGGTGAACGGCCGCTATCTCGACCTGGAGGGGGACTGCATCGACCTCTTCGCCCTCCAGCAGCCCGTCGCGGGCGACCTCCGGGCGGTCGCCGCGGCGTACAAGATATCGACCGACCTCGAGCGCGTGGGCGACCTCGCGGTGAACGTCGCGGAGTACGCCCTGGACCTCGAACGGGAGCTCTCCCCCGACATCCCGATCGAGGAACTGCTCGGGACCGCCATCCGCATGGTGGAGGACGCCGTCGGCGCGTACGCCGAGGCCGGCGACGCCTGGCGCTGTCACGAACTGGCCGACCGGGACACCGAACTCGACGCGATGTGTGCCCACGCCGGGGAGGTCATCACCCGCGCGCTCATCGACCACGACGTGACGGATCCCGAGGAGGTCGAGGGACTCGTCGCCGACGCGACGACGCTCATGCTCCTCGTTCGGGACATCGAGCGGGTCGGCGACCACGCTGTCAACGTCGCCGCACGGACCCTCTACATGACCGAAGGCGACGATTCGCTTTTAGAATGACGCGTATACATTTAATCGACGAGAGTACACTACAGCTGTTTCAGTCCATACTGAAGTACTTCCCCTTAATCGGCCTCTCTTTCGATATGTTGGGTGCTGTTCTCGTACTGGGACCGGAGTTGCCGGGAATGGCTAGAGTATTTACCGCGTATGAACGCTTTCGGCTGAGAAGGTTATCAGCGCGAATCAGGAATGGAGACACGATTACTGCAGATGAACGAGGATTCGAAGACCTCCGGACCGCTGTAGGTCAAGGACACAAAGAGGGCGAGACAGACCGCCCACTAAGTAGAGAAACGGAGGAATCGGTGACGTTCTTTTCGAATTTCGATGAAATCGAAGGATTCGAAGACTACGTCGAGTTCAGGGACGCGGATGGGAACAAACGTGCCAGGATATCCTATGATAACTTGGAGGGCTGGACCACACGGTTCACGGGGATCGAAACCACCTATTTCGAAGTTGGGGCATTTGCTCTGATTACTGGATTCTTTTTACAACTCATAGCTGAAATATCTCGATTCAGTTTGGGGATAGCAGTTATAATATTCGTACTGGGGGCTCTCCCGATCCTGTACTATTCGATCATTCTTCCAGGGGATAGGAACCGAGATCCGTAGAGTGACGCCATTTATTATCGCTGTCCGCGGCCGAGCGAAGCGAGGCCGCGGTTCATCCGCCCCGAGCGACCGAAGGGAGCGAGGGGCGCAGTTTTTCCCCACGTTTTTCCGACGAGTGGTTCGCGAGCGCAGCGAGCGAACCCGAGGAGGAAAAAGTGGCGGAGGAAAAAGTGGGTTTACATGTACGCGGCGTCCCACCGCGTCGCCTTGCGGTGGTTGCCGCAGGTGTTGCACTCCATCGCCCCCATCGAGTCCATCGAGGTGACGAGCGACTCGCAGTTGCCACAGAAGTAGCCGTACGCCTCCTCGCGGTCGCGGTCCATCCAGACGACGTAGAACGGACCCTTCGACCCGCGGTCCGAGTCAGCGCGGTCGACGAAGAGCCGCTCGCCGTCCGGTCCCGAGACCTGCTCTAGGTCGTCGCGGGTCTGCTCGGTGTAGATGTTCTCGACGTAGGGAGTGTCGTCGATCTCGACGCGGCCCTCGCCCGTCTTCACGAGGCCCCGGTCCTCGTAGAACGTGTTGCCCTGCTCGTTGTCCGCGAGCACGCGCCCCCGCAGGGACTCCGCGCCGTGTTCCGCGAGGATCTCTCGGGTCCGCTCGAACAGTTCGGTGCCGACGCCCTCGCCGCGGTACATCGGGTCGACGTGGAGCCAGAGGACGTCCCCCTGGTCGCCGACGACGGTGCTCTCGGAGAAGGCGAGCACACCCTCGTCCGACTCGGCGACGAGCACGAACAGCTCCTCGTCGTCGAACTTCTCGGCGAGCTCCTCGTCGCCGTACCAGCTCCGGACCGCGGTGTCGATGGCGGACGGGCTGAGCGAGTAGGAGGCCTCCATCGACCGCCTGGCGATGTCACGGATAGCGTCGGCGTCCGCCTGGGTAGCGTTCCGAACCGTCATGTGGACCCCTATCGGACACAGCCGCTTAAAACCATACGAGTGGATCTCCGACCCTCCGAGAACCGGCAATTCTTCAACCGATCGGCGTGTCGCGTCGCCGATCCCGGCAGCCCACTATCCGGACCAGAACGCGTCCGGACCGTGGTCGTCCTGCCACGCGAACGCGAACAGCCGCCTGGCCGGGACCCGCGCCAGCCGGCGGCCGTCCTCGCTCCGTCCGGTCGTCCCATCCCAGACGGTCCCGTCCCCGCGGAATCGGCCCTCGCCGACCGGCTCGAACCCGTGTCCGGGGTCCTCGAACGCGTGGACGCCGTCGGGCGTGGCGAACGCGACCACCGCAGTGTCGCCGACGGTCGCCGATCCGACGCCCCCCGCTGCCAGGAGCCGCGACCGGGGGAACCCGACCGCGGCGTCGCCGTCCTCGACTCCCAGGACGACCGCCTTCGGATGGAGGTCCTCGCGGTCCCACTCGCGGCCGCCGTTGCCCCGGTGGGCGCCGAGGCCGACGCCGTCGCTCGAGAGGTACGCCTCGTACGGCCGGCGGTCGTAGTCTATCGGTGCCGGCTCGTCCGTGTCGCTGGCGGCC
>JBEPXB010000284.1:0-4685 GCA_041642135.1 Halobacteriales archaeon
GCGCCACGGTGCGCGAGGGGAGTGGCCGCGTCCGCATCGACGGTCGGCCGGTCGAGCTCGTCGAACCCGAGCTCGCGCGGCTGAAGATGATGGAGCCGTTCCGCATCGCCGAGGACGACCTGCGCGACCGGGTCGACGTCGACGTCACGGTGCAGGGCGGCGGGTTCTCCGGGCAGGCCGACGCCGTCCGGACGGCCATCGCTCGCGGGCTCGTCGAGCACACGAACGACGCCGAGCTACGCGACGCGTTCATGAGCTTCGACCGGTCGCTGCTGGTCAACGACGTCCGGCAGACCGAGTCCAAGAAGTGGGGCGGCCCCGGCGCCCGGGCCCGCTATCAGAAGTCCTACCGGTGACCGCGCCATGATGGTACCCGTCCGCTGTTTCACGTGCGGCAACGTGGTCGGCGGCTACTGGGAGGAGTTCGAGGCCCGGGCCCGGGAGGGCGAGGAGGACCCCGCCGAGGTGCTCGACGAGCTCGGCGTCGAGCGGCACTGCTGTCGTCGGATGCTCATCTCCCACGAGGACCTCGTCGACGTCGTCTCGCCCTACCAATGAACGGGAACCAGAACCAGCAGTACAACCGGTACGAGAAGGCCCGGATCATCGGCGCGCGGGCGCTCCAGGTGTCCTACGGTGCGCCGGTGCTGACCGACACCGGTCAGACCGAGCCCATCCTCATCGCGGCCGAGGAGTACGACGCCGACGTCCTGCCCTTTACCGTCCGGCGGGGACGGACGAGTCGCCGGGGTGAGGAGTAGATGACGCTCGTCACCGAGGTCCGACTGCGGCGGATACTGGACTCCCGGGGGAACCCTACCGTCGAGGCCGAGGTCCACACCGAATCGGGTGGATTCGGCCGCGGGGCCGCGCCTTCGGGCGCTTCCACTGGTGAGTACGAGGCCATCGAGCGGCCGGCCGGCGAGGCCATCGCGAAGGCCCGCGAACGCGCCGTGCCGCGCCTGGAGGGCCAGGTGTACGCCGGCGACCAGCGCGGCGTCGACGCCGCGCTACGCGCGGCCGACGGCACCGACGACTTCTCGGAGATCGGCGCGAACTCCGCTGTCGCCATCAGCATGGCCGCCGCGCGCGCCGGCGCGGACGTCCTCGGTGCCCCGCTCTACCAGCATCTGGGTGGTGCGTTCCGGGGCAACGAGTTCCCCACGCCCCTGGGCAACGTCGTCGGCGGTGGCGAACACGCCACCGACGCGACGGACATCCAGGAGTTCCTCGCCGCGCCCGTCGGCGCCCCCTCGGTGACCGAAGCGGTGTTCGCGAACGCCCGCGTCCACGGGGAGGTCCACGATATCCTCGCCGACCGCGGTATCGCGGCGGGGAAGGGCGACGAGGGCGCGTGGGCGCCCTCCATCGCCGACAGCGAGGCGTTCGAAGTGGTAGAAAAAGCCGTCGAGCGGGTCGAGGACGAGGTCGGCTTCGAGGTCGGCATCGGCCTCGACATCGCCGCCTCCGAGCTGTTCGACCCCGACCGCGCCGTCTACGAGTACTCGGACACGGAGCGAACGCCCGCCGAGCAGATCGACTACGTCGCCGGTCTCGTCGACGACCACGACCTGGTCTACGTGGAGGACCCGCTCGACGAGGACGACTTCGACGGGTTCGCCCAACTCACCGACCGCGTGGGCGACCGGACGCTCGTCTGTGGCGACGACCTGTTCGTCACCAACGTCGAGCGCCTCGAGGAGGGCATCGACCGCGGGGCGGCCAACAGTATCCTCGTCAAGCCGAACCAGATCGGGACGCTGTCCGAGGCGTTCGACGCGGTCGAACTCGCCACGGAGCACGGCTACGCGCCCGTCATCTCCCACCGGAGCGGGGAGACGACCGACGACACCATCTCACACCTCGCCGTGGCGACCGCGGCCCCGTTCGTCAAGACGGGCGCGGTCGGCGGCGAGCGAACCGCGAAACTCAACGAACTCATCAGGATCGAGGAATCAGCATGAGCGACAACGAAGAGGGCCTCGACGCGGCCGACCTCGAGGACGTCCCGGAGGACGTCGAGGCGGTCGACGAGCCCACCGACGACGAACCGGACGCCGAGGCGGATGCCGAGGCAGAGACAGCAGCCGAACCCGACACCGAGGAGCCGGAGGAGGAACCGGCCGTCCTCGACGAGGACGTCATGCCGGACGAGGAGGTCGACCTCCTCATCCCGGTCGAGGACTACCTCGCCGCTGGGGTCCACATCGGGACCCAGCAGAAGACCAAGGACATGGAGCGGTTCATCCACCGCGTCCGGACCGACGGGCTCTACGTCCTCGACGTCTCGAAGACCGACGAGCGGATCCGGACGGCCGCGTCGTTCCTCGCGAACTACGCGCCCGAGCAGATCCTCGTCGCCTCCTCGCGGCAGTACGGCCGGTTCCCCGCGGAGAAGTTCGCCGACGCCGTCGGCGCCCGCGCCCGTACTGGTAGATTTATCCCGGGGACGCTGACGAACCCGAAGTACGACGGCTACATCGAACCGGACGTCGTCGTCGTGACCGACCCCATCGGTGACTCCCAGGCCGTCAAGGAGGCCATAACCGTGGGCATCCCGGTCATCGCGATGTGCGACTCGAACAACACCACGTCGAACGTCGACCTCGTTATCCCGACGAACAACAAGGGTCGCAAGGCCCTGAGCGTCGTCTACTGGCTGCTCGCCAACGAGACCCTCGACGCCCGCGGGGCCGAACCCGCCTACGCGCTCGAGGACTTCGAGACCGAGATCTGAGCCGGCCTACTCCCCGGCATCGGGAGCGGGCTCGCGCTGCACCACGAGCACCGGCCCGAGGAACCGGTCTGCGACCTGGTCGGCCGGCATCCCGAACACGAACGTCGCCAGGGAGGGATCGGTCTCGCCCATGACGACGACGTCGAACGCGTCGGCTGCGTCGACGATAGCGTCGAGGGGGCCCTGATCGCGCTCGACGCGCGTCTCGATCCTCGACTCGCCCATCCCCAGGTCACCCAGCCGATCTACCAGGCCATCGAGGAGCGTCTCGATGTCCTCGTCGGTCTCGGCCTCCTCGGCGACGTGATACAGCGTCACCGACGCGTCCGTCTCCCCGAACAGGCCGGCGACGACGCGGACCAGGCGGTCGATCCCGACGGTACCACGGACGGCGACGAGGACGTCCTCGACCTGGCCGGTGGCGTTCGGGACGAGCGCGGCCAGACAGTCGTGTTCGAGTATCGTCCGGTTGATGGTCTTCTGGCCGTTGTGGGTGAACACCAGCCGTCGCTCGACGGTCGCCCCTGCTTCCTCGAACATCGCCTCGTACTCGTCGAGCCGTTCCATGGCCCGTTCCTCGAACTGCATTCGCGCCTGTCCGGGTGCCGTCTGTTCCGGGATGACGTGGTACCCCAGCAGGACGACGTGGGCGCTCGCGAGGAGGTCGGGCACGCCCTCCGGGACCGATTCCCCCTCGAGTACGCGAAGCGGGACGAGGATCGATGGTGGGTTCGTCATGGTCAGATATCTCCTTTGAGTGTGACGTCTCCAGCGTAATAACGGTACCAGAGGTACGAGACGATCATGACTACGATGCCGATACCGATCGACGCGGGCTGCATGAACGCGATCAGCCCGAAGCTCGCAAGCGCGCCCACGCCCGGAACCACCGGATAGCCCGGCACCCGGTAGCTTGGCGAGTACCACTCCGGGTTCCGCCGTCGCAACACGAGCAGCGCGACGCACATCAGCCCGTACATGACCAGATGGAGGAACGAGGCGACCTCCGCGAGCAGCTCGACCTGACCGGTCGCGACGAGGACGAGGATCGGACCGCCGGCGGCGAGCAGCGCGACGTGTGGCGTGCCGTACCGGAGGTTGACCTCGCTCGCCTTCCTGGGAAGCAGGGCGTCGCGGCTCAGCGCGTACACCGCCCGCGAGGCGCTGAGGATCGACGCGTTCGCGCTCGAGAACGTCGCCAGCAGCCCGGCACCCAGGATGGCGACCGCGCCGGGCAGGCCGAGGAAGTCACGGGCGACCTCGACCATCGCCGTCTCACCGAACTGGCCCAGCCGGTCGGCCCCGAACGCGCTGGTCGCGACGAAGATCGTCACGACGTAGAACACGGTGACGATCAGGACCGAGCCGACCATCGCCAGCGGGAGGTTCCGCCCCGGCTGTTTGATCTCGCCCGCGACGGTCGCGACCTGGGCGAACCCCAGATACGACGTGAACACGAGCGCCGCGGTCGTCAACACCGGGAAGAACCCCTTGGAGAAGAACGCCTCCGGGACGCTTCCGCGACCGAAGACCCCCAGGGCGTCGAGGACACCGTACGAGAGAAAGCCCGTGAGCACCACGAGGAGGATTCCGACTACCACGTTCTGGATCTTCGCGGTGTTCTCCGTCCCGCCGATACTCAATGCCGTTAGTGCGGCGCCGAACAGCAGTCCGATCCCGATGACGGGACTGAACGGGAGCGCGACACCGAGTTCGGCGAAGACGGCACTCGCGTAGTGACCGAGCCCGACGAGGTAGAACGCGGAGGCGAACATCAGGCCCAGCCACAGACCGAGGCCGACGATCGCCCCGTAGGCCGTCCCCATCCCCCGGGAGATGAAGTAGTAGCCACCACCGCTCCGGGGCATCGCGGTGGCGAGTTCGGAGGTCGGAAGCGCAACCAGCAGCGCGATCAGCCCACCGATCGCAAAGGAGAGGGTGGCCGCGA
>JBEPXB010000285.1:0-4681 GCA_041642135.1 Halobacteriales archaeon
CCGTGCCGGCAGTGCTGACGGGCGGGGAGGAGCGCGAGCTCCCCCTCGGCCTGACGCTGCTGGCCGGAGCGGTCGCCGCGGTCGTCCTCTCGCCGCTGGTCTGGGTCGTCGCGAGCGCGCTCGAGGCGTCCGGCTGGCTCGATCTGGTCACCCGACCGACCACGATCCAGGTGTTCGTGAACTCCGCGCTCCTGGTCGCGCTCGTCACCGGCGCGTCCATCCTCCTAGGGGTGCCGATGGCCTACCTCACCGTCCGGTCGAACCTCCCCGGGAAGCGGGCGTTCACCGTCCTGCTGGCGATGCCGCTCGTCATCCCCTCGTACATCGGCGCGTTCGCGTTCGTCTCGGCGTTCGGCCCCCGGGGGGAACTGCGGGACCTGCTCGTCCCGCTGGGGATCGACCAGCTCCCCTCGATCTACGGGCTGTTCGGCGCGACGCTCGTGCTCACGCTCTACACCTACCCGTACGTCTACATCACGACGCGGGCGTCGCTGAAGTCGATGGACGGCCGGCTGGTCGACGCCGCACGCACCCTCCAGCACACCCGCTGGGAGGCGTTCAAGCGGGTGACGGTCCCTCAGATCAAGCCGGCGGTCGCCGCCGGCTCGCTCCTCACCGCCCTCTACACGCTCTCGGACTTCGGGACGCCCGCGATCATGCGCTTCGACGCGTTTACCCGGGTGATCTTCGTCGAGTACAACGACGTCCTCGGGGGAGGGCGGGACCTCGCCGCGCTGCTGTCGCTCCAGCTCGTCGCGGTGACGTTCGTCATCCTCGCCGTCGAGTCCCGCGTGCGCGGGAGCGGCGTCGAGACCGACCGCACTGCGCGAGGATCGACGGTGCGGCTCGGCCGGTGGCGGTGGCCGGCGACGCTGTTCTGTACGTTCGTCGCGGCGCTCGCGCTGCTCGTGCCGCTCGCCATCCTCGGGCTCTGGCTCGTCCGCGGCGGGGGTGGCATCGGCGCCGAGTCGCTCGCGTTCCGGCCCTCGTACGCGCTGAACTCGGTCGGCGTCGCCGCGGTGGCCGCAGTCGTCGCCGCGGCGTGTGCCCTGCCGGTCGCGTACCTCTCGACGCGCTCGGACGCGCCGCTCGCGTGGCTCATCGAGCGGGCCACCTACATCGGCTACGCGGTGCCCGGGGTCGTGATGGGGCTGGCGCTGGTGTTCTTCGGCGCCCGTTACGGGGGAACGCTCTACAAGCAGGGGCTGATCCTCCTGCCGCTGTTGATATTCGCCTACGTCGTGCGGTTCCTCCCGCAGGCGGTCGGGTCGACGCGCGCGTCGTTTCTCTCGGTCTCGAAGACGCTCCCCGAGGCCGCCCGCACCCTCGGCCGGACGCCGACGCGGGCGTTCCGCGACGTCGTCCTCCCGCTCGTGGCCCCCGGCATCCTGGGCGGTGCGGCGCTCGTCTTCCTGACGACGATGAAGGAACTGCCGGCGACGCTGCTCCTGCGCCCGCCGGAGTTCAAGACGTTAGTAACGTACATCTGGACCGCCCAGCAGTCCGGCCACTACGGCCTCGCGGCGGTCCCCGCGCTGGTGCTGCTCGTCGTCTCGGCGGCCTCGATGCTGGTGATACTCTACGTGGAGGGGTACGATGTCAAGTGAGGACCTGTTGCGGACCGACCGGGAGGAAGCGCGCGTCGAACCACGGGACCCGGAGCCCGAACTGACGGGCGACGTCGTGCTCGAACTCGACGGCGCGAGCAAGGCCTACGCCGAGACGCCCGTCGTCGAGGACCTCTCGCTGTCCGTCCACGAGGGCGAGCTACTGACGCTCCTCGGCCCGTCGGGCTGCGGGAAGACGACCACCCTCCGGCTGATCGCCGGGCTCGAACGGCCCACCGAGGGGGTCGTCCGCATCGAGGGCGAGGCCGTCGCGGGCGAGGGGTCGTTCCTTCCCCCCGAGGAGCGCGACGTCGGCGTCGTCTTCCAGGAGTTCGCGCTGTTCCCCCATCTCACCGCCCGCGAGAACGTCGCGTTCGGGCTGGCCGACCGGTCCGAGACCGAGCGCGAGCGGCGGGTCGAGGACCTGCTCGAACTCGTCGGGCTGACCGACCACGGCGAGAAGTACCCCCAGGAGCTCTCCGGGGGCCAGCAGCAGCGGGTCGCTCTCGCGCGCTCGCTCGCGCCCGAACCCCGACTCCTCCTGCTCGACGAGCCGTTCTCGAACCTGGACGTCGACCTCCGGGTGGAGATGCGCGAGGAGGTCCGGCGGATCCTGAAGGAGGCCGGCGTCACCGCCGTCTCCGTCACCCACGACCAGGAGGAGGCCATGAGCATCTCCGACCGCGTGGCGGTGATGTACGACGGCCAGCTCGAACAGGTGGGCACGCCCGAGCGGGTGTTCCAGCACCCGCGTTCGCGGTTCGTCGCCTCGTTCCTCGGTCACGCCTCGTTCCTCGCGGGCACCGTCGACGGCGACGTCGTCCGGACGGGGCTCGGGCGGGTGTCGATGGACCGGATCCACGGGCTCACCCCGGAGTACGACGGCTCGGAGATCGACGTGCTCGTCCGCCCGGACGACATCGCGGTCCGCGCCGCGACGAACGGCGAGGGGAACGGCCGGGTCGTGAACCGCCGCTATCTCGGGCCGACGGTCCTCTACCGCGTCGAACTCGACAGCGGCGACACCCTCGGCGCGATGCACAACCACGCCGCGGAGGTGCCGCTGGACGAACCCGTCGAGGTGGAGGTCGCCGCCGACCACGACCTCGCGTGGTTCCCGCGGGGCCGCCGCCGGATGGCCGACGGCGGCCGGCGGGAGTGATCCGAGCCCCGCGAGGAGGTTCTCGACCCTCCCGTCTCCCGGGAACGGGTCGGCTCGTATCCTCGATCCGACCCGAGGGGGTTTGGTGTCCCCCGACGACGACGGGACGATGACGGGTCGACCGAGCCGGGAGACGCTGCTCACGCTCGGCGTCGCGGCCGTCGCCGGGACGCTGGTCTTCCTCGTCGCCGTCGAGCTGTTCCCCTACGGCTCGTCCAACCACGACGAGGGGGTCTACCTCCAGCAGGCCCGGCTCCTGCTCGACGGCCGACTCGGGTTCACGACGGAACTCGCCGACGCGTTCCGCTGGTGGTTCTTCGTCGAGGACGGTAGTCGATTGTATCCCAAGTACGCGCCGGTCCCAGCAGCGGTGTTCGCCGTCGGGACGGCGGTCGGGGTCCCCCGCCTCTCGCTCGCGCTCGTCGCGTTCGGGGTCGTCGCGCTGGTCGGCCTGCTGACCGCGGAGGCGTTCGACCGCCGGACCGGGGTCGTCGCCGCCGGTATCGCGACGGCCACCCCGCTGTTCCTCGTGAACGCCGCCACGTTCCTTCCCTACGCGACGACGACCCTGCTGAACCTCCTGTTCGCGTACGGCTACGTCCGGGCGGTCCGGACCGAGCGGCTCCGCTGGTTCCTGCTCGCGGGGAGTGCCGTCGGCCTCGCGTTCTTCGCCCGGCCCTACACGGCCGTGCTGTTCGCGCTCCCGTTCGTCGTCCACGCGAGCTACGGCCTGCTCGCACCGGCCGTCCGCGGGGATCGGGCAGTCCTCCTCGGCCGGCTGGTCCGCTACGGGGTCGTCGCCGTCCTCGGGGCCGCGGGTGTCGGGGTGGCGCTCTACTACAACGCGCTCGTCACGGGCGACCCGCTGACGTTCCCCTACCAGGCGTTCGCGCCACGGGACGGCCTCGGGTTCGGCACCCGCGAGATACTGGGATACTCCCGGGAGTACACCCCGGCGCTCGCGCTCCGGGCGAACCGGCTCGTCGTCGAGGCGTTCGTCCTCCGGTGGTCGTTCGCGCCGCCGCTCGGGGTCCTGCTCGCGTTCCTCGGCCTCTTCCTCACCGTCGGCCCCGGCGCGTCGGTGCTCGGGCCGCGCGCGAGCGCCCGGGCGAACGACCGCGTCTACAACGCCTACGACGAGGCACTCCGGGCGACGTTCGCCGGCGTCGCGGCGAGCGTCGTCGCCGGGAACCTCCTCTTCTGGGGGAACCTGAACGTCCTCGGGGGGCTCTCCGACCCGGCGGACGGCCTGATCTCGGTGCTCGGCCCGTTCTACCACTTCGACCTTCTCTTGCCGACCTCGGCGTTCGCGGCCGCCGGTGCGGTCTACCTCTGGCGGCTGCTCCGGCGGTCGGCCGTCGAGTCCGACCTCTCGGCGACCGGGATCCGCGTTTCGCTCGCGGTGGTTCTCGTCGCCTCGCTCGCCGTCTCCGGGGCCGCGACCTACCGGGCGCTCGAGGACCCGGTCGAGCGAAGTACCGCCTACACCGACCGGTACGAGCAGGCCTACGAGCCGTTCGAGCGCCGTTCCGATGAACGGTGGCGCGGCGGCCCGCTCGGTGACGAACCCGCCTTCGAGAACGGGCTGGTGTTCGTCCCGACGCCGTACGGCGACTGGCTCGGTCACCCGTTCCAGTCGACGTGGAACGACGCCGGACTCGACGGCGAGGTCGTCTACGCGCTTTCCGGCCCGCCCGATCGAACGTTCGCCGTCCTCGACGCCTATCCCGACCGGAACTACCACCGGTTCACCTACAGGGGGACGTGGACGCCGGACCCACGGGGGACGATCCGAAGCGCCGTACGCCCGCTCGAACTCCGGGAGGGGACCCGCCACGAGGTCCGGACCACTGTCGGCGTCGTCGGGACCCCGTCGACGGTCCGACTGGTCGCCGGCGACCCCGACGCGGAC